>CAZMOD010000029.1:0-19724 GCA_964567885.1 uncultured Christensenella sp. | reverse complement strand
ACCTATAATACTTGTCCCAAATGGTAGAAATCTTTTCCTTTGAAATCCCCTTGCCCGTGTCTATGGTTTCAAAAAGAATAATTTTTCCTTTTCTTTTTAGTCTTACGGAAATCGCTTTATCGGCGCCCGTGTAGTTTATAGAATTACCTATAAGATTATATAAAACTTGCTCTATCTCCTTAGCGTCGCAAACGGTTGTTAAGTTAGGTTCGATATCGGTATAAACGGTGTAACCGTTGTTTTTTGCAAACTCGGTCATTCTGAATAAAACCGTTTCTAAAAGTTCGGAAATATTAACTTCTTTTAAGTCGGGCGTGCTCATGCCGTTTTGAAGTTTAGATAGGTCTAAAATGTCGTTAACGAGCATAGTAAGCCTATCCGCCTCGTCGATGATAACCTTAGTGTGCTTATCTCTTTTTTCCTTGATGTCGCCGGATAAGTCGCGTATCATTTCGGCGTACGCCTTTATCATCGTAAGCGGCGTTTTTAAATCGTGCGAAACGTTTGCAAGCAAGTCCCGTTGCAATACGCTTGCTTGCGCTACGCCTTCTTTGGCGTAGTTTAACGCATCGGCAAGTTCGCGTAATTCCTCGAAGTCGTTACCAACAAAGGTTACGTCTTCCTCGCCCTTCGCCCATTTTTTAGCCGTTTTTGACATTTTATCGATGGGCTTGGATAATTTAGTCGCTATATACATCGCGACGAAGAAGGAAATAATTATTACAATAACCGAATCTATCACGAGTTGCGATTGAATAACCCTAACGGTTTCAAGCAAGGCCTCTAAGTTGCTTACGAGCACCAAATACCCCGACGGAATCCTTTGGTTTGATACCTTCGTAACGTAATAAAAATATCCGTTTCTGCCTCCCGTTTCCTTTCTTTCGCAAATGTAGTCTTTATCGGAAAACTCTATATCCGAAATAGCCGCTTGAATTATTTCCAAAGTATTTTCGGTTATCGTGCTTTTCTTTCCCTCTATGGGTTTTCCTTCGAAGTTGCCCGAAGCCCCTTCTACGGTCGCGTCTAAATCGACGAATTCAGTCGTTACGCTACCGACTTTAAGTCTTCCGCCGTCGTCGTAATAAGCGATATAGGAAAATATACCGGCTTCGTTCGCGTCGACGGCTAAAGTAAGCCAACTTGCGATTACGGTGTCGGATATTTTCCCTTCTACGTTCATTGCCTCGGAAAACTTTTCACCCGTTGAATTAATCGTGTCCAATTTTCTTTGTTGAAAAATGGTGTCGAAAAGCAATACTTGGAAAATCCATACGATTGCTACGATTAAGAGTGCGAATATAACGAGGTAGAACCAAATGTTATATTTAAGTTTAGTTAATTTTTTGCCGTTAAATTCCGATTTCATGCTTCGAATTTATAGCCCATACCCCTTAAAGTGATAATAAATTTTTTGTAGTCTTTAAGTCTTGAACGAAGGGTTTTTATATGCGTATCGACAGTTCTATCGTCGCCGTAAAAATCAAAACCCCAAACGTCGGCTAAAAGTTTTTCACGCGATAAAGCGATACCTATGTTGGTAACCATATAGAATAAAAGATCGTATTCCTTAGGCGTAAGGTCGACTTTTTCACCGTCAACCAAAACGTTTCTGCCTTTAATATCGACTTCTAATCCTTCGAACTTTAAAACCTCGTTCTTGGTTGCCTCGTCGACTTTAGTCTTGCGCTTTATAACGGCGCCAACCCTTGCCATTACCTCTTTAGGCGAAAAAGGTTTTACGACGTAATCGTCGATACCTAACTCGAAGCCGAAAAGTTTGTCGTATTCTTCACTCCTCGCGGAAAGCATAATTACGGGAATATCCGCAATCTTTTTAATCTCTTTTACCGCCGAAAATCCGTCGAGTTTGGGCATCATTACGTCCATTATGATGAGGTCGTAAGTAGATTCACGACATTTTTTAATGGCGTCCATACCGTCTTCGGCTTCTTCGATTTCGTAACCTTCAAACTCAGCGTATTCACGTAGAACTTGTCTAATCATCGCTTCGTCGTCGACTATCAGTAACTTCATAAAATGTCCTCCTTGACGCTAAACGTAAAATTTAGCGAGATTCAGTTGCGTTTTTAATAATTATAGTACCTAAAAGTTATCTTTTAGCGAATTGTGTGATATCTATTTTAACGAATTGTGTGATATCTATGAGAAAATCGCAGGAAATCTATTTGATTTTAGCATTCCGTTACGGTAAATCCGTCAAAGTCTCTATCTTATAACTTTCGACCTCGCCGTTATTGTTTCTTATAACGTAAGAATTGCCGCCGCAAGATAAAGAGCCTTGCAAAACCTCGTTCTTGAAAACGAGTGCGGAAAGATTTTCTATTCCATAGGCTTCCTTATAGCCTTCTTTTATAAAAGCCTCGTTGAAATCTAAAACGCGGTCGTCGAAGTGCGGCGCGCAAATTCCGTCTAAAACGCCAAGCCCGTCGTAAAAAACGTACCCGCCGTCTTTATTTACCAAATCGCTATCGGTGTACATATTTTTAAACCAACAAATGGCGCCGGCGGAAAGTCCGCACAAAACAGTACCGCTTTCGTAGGCTTTAAGTATTAACTTATCGAGCCCCGCTTCAGCCCACTTACGAAGCATAAATACGGTATCCCCGCCACCGACGTAAATAAAGTCGGCTTTTTCTATTTTCGCCGCTATTTTTTCCATATTCATCTCGTTATAGCATAAAAGCGCGCAATCGGCCTTTATATCGAAATTACTTGTATAAGTCTTTCTGAAACTGTTAAAGTAGGGCATACTGTCGTGGCTTGCAGTTCCTATAAAAAGCCCCGTAGGTCTACCCGTCGTACGCGATTTTACGAGGTTTGCAATATACTCGTCGATTTTTAAAGTGGCTTTGGATTTTATCTCGCCTCCGCCTATCGCAATTAAAATTCTGTCTTTCATAAAAATATTTAAAATTCCGCTTTTAATCGTTGATTTTAATTGATTTTACGATTTTTGACGCGGCTAAAAACAGCGCGGATTTTTCGTTAGGAAGTTCTCCTTTTAAAACTTTATCGAAAAGTTCTTCTTTTATAACGCCGACCGCTTTTCCTTCTACGTTTAGAGGTTTTAAATCTTCGCCGCATATCGCCAAATCGTTAAAATCGGTAACCTCGTTATTCATCTCGATTTCGTCTAAATAGTCTTTAAAACGTTTAACGCTTTTTGCAAACCTTTTTAAGCCGTAAGTCGAATGCGCTAAATTATCAGCAACCTTTAAATTGTATAAATCGTAAGTAAGTTCTTTTCCGTTTACTCTTATATATTTTTTTAAAACGTACTTGCTTTTCGCGACGCTTTTATCGTGGTCGCCGACCAAAGTTAAAACTCTTTCTTTAAGTTTTTTAGAAAAATTAAGTCGTTCCAAAATAGGTTCGGAAATCTCTTTAGACCTTTGCATATGCCCCGGCGTATGCCCCGCCCCGTCCTCGTCGAAAACCAAACAATCGGGCTTTCCTATATCGTGTAAAAGCGCCGCCCAACAAACGGAAGGCGTTCTTACCCGAAGCGACGATAGTACCCTTAGCGTATGGTTAAATACGTCGTAGTCGTGCGATAAACTGTATTGCAAAAATCCGTCGGTTTTTCGTAGTTCCGGTATAACTTCAAATAATATTTCTTTGTAGTTATATAGCGCCTGCGCGGCGTATTTACCGCACAAAGCCGAAGTTAATTCGGTATAAATTCTTTCTTTTGATACGTCTTGCAAATAACCTTTGCACTTCACCATGCCAAGGTACGTGTTTTCTTCTATATAAAAGCCGTAAACCGCCGAAAATCTTAACGCGCGTAAAATCCTTAAAGCGTCCTCGGTAAAGCGTTTTTCGGGGTTACCGACCGCTTTTATGACGCCCTCTTTTAAATCGTTTAATCCGCCGAAATAATCTATAATCTTTAAGTCTTTGCCGTATGCCAACGCGTTTATAGTAAAATCGCGGCGCGATAAATCTTCCTTTAAACTGCTTACGAAATCAACGGTTTTCGGGCGTCTGTGGGCGGTATATTCCCCGTCGACGCGGAAAGTCGTTATCTCGTACACGACTTTATCAACTATAACGCCTACGGTACCGTGTTTTATTCCCGATTCAACGAAACCGTAGGCGTTAAAAACTTCCTCGATCTCGTCGGGCTTTGCGTTAGTCGCGATATCGTAGTCTTTTACGGGAATACCTAACGTTTTATTACGCGGCGCGCCGCCTACTATATAGGCCTCGTACCCAGCGGCGTTTAACCTGTTAATTAAGTCAAGAGCCGTTTTTTCCATAATCACTCTTTCCTCTATTTACCCACGCAAAATTTGGAAAAAATTTCGCTTATTACGTTTTCGTCCGCGGTTTCGCCGCTGATTAAGCCTAAGTAAATAAGCGCTTGACGGATATCCACCGTTATTATATCGAGCGGCATAATAGAAATCGCCGAGATAGCCTTATCTAAACACTCGTAAGCCCCTTTTAAAGCCTCGTAGTGTCTTCTTTCGACCAAATAATCGCCGTCGAAATCAAAACTTTCAAGTCCCGCTTTTTCGTATATCAAATCTTTAAACGCATCTACGCCCTCGCCCGTTTTCGCGGAAACTTTCAAATCGTAATCGGAATAAAGATTTTCACCAGCCAACTCGTCGGACTTGTTGACTATTTTTAAAAGATTTTTATCTTTAACGAGTTCGTAAACTTCTTCGTCGGCGCTTGAAAATTCCGTCGTTCCGTCAACCATAAACACCACGACGTCGGCGGTATCAATCGCTCTTTTAGACCTTTCTATACCGAGTTTTTCAACGGCGTTATCCGACTCTCTTATCCCCGCGGTGTCCAAAAAGTTAAACCGTACTCCGTTTAATTCCACCGTGCCTTCGACTACGTCGCGCGTCGTACCCTCTATCGCGGTAACTATCGCTTTGTCGCAGTTTAATACGGCGTTTAGTAAAGAACTTTTGCCGACGTTAGGCTTACCGCACAACACCACGCTTACGCCGTTTTTGGCTTTCGAGCCGACGTTAAAGGTTTCGGAAAGTTTTAACACCGCGTTTTTGACCTTAACAAGCCTATTTTTAACGTCGTCAAGTTCGGCTTGTTCAATATCTTCCTCGGGGTAATCGATATTTGCGTCTACGAGCGCCAAAACGTAAGTCAAATCGTCTTGGTTTTCCTTTATTTTCTTAAAAAGGTTTTCTCTATACAAGTAATACCCTGCCTTTGCTTCCGCGACGCTTTGGGAATTTATCATATCAATAAGCCCTTCCGCCGAGGATAACGACAGTTTTCCGTTTAAAAACGCGCGCTTCGTGAACTCACCTCTTTCGGCAAGACGAGCGCCGTTTTTAAGACAATTTTCTAAAATACCGCGGGTTATTGCAAGTCCGCCGTGACAATGGAATTCCACCATATCTTCCCCGGTGTAACTTTTGGGCGCTTTAAAATAAACGCACATACCGAAATCTTTAAACGAGCCGCCGTCGATAGTTCCGACGTACAATTTATAAGGCTCGAAATCGTAGACGCTGGTTTTGCATTTAAACATCTTTTCGGCGATTTTTAAGGGTGAATCGCCGCTTATTCTTATAATTGCGACGCCGCTCGGCTGCGTTGCCGTTGAAATCGCCGCTATATTATCTTCTTTAATCAAATGTTAACCCTTCCTTGGTAAAATTATTTTTTATCCGAATAATCCTCGAAAACGTCTACGTCGTCGGGTGATTTTTTATTTTCTTTTTCATAAGTATCGTAAGGATTTTCAGATTCGTAATCTTCAAAAGGACTTTTGCCCTCTCTCGTAAACGGCGACTGAGGATTATTAAATCCGCCACCCGTTCTGTTCGCGTTGTACGAATCGAATCTCATCTTCATATATTGACTGTAATCGAAGCGTTGATTTTTTCTTACGGCGAAAACCAAAATACCGAATAACGGCTCTATAAGTATCGCAAGCAAGGAAAACAAAAGTTGTTGTTTCCTTTCGTAGTACATAAAGAAAGTCATAATAAGGAATACTTCGGCGATTATAAAGATTAGTCCCGCGATACTCGATATTGCAATTATCACGACGTCAACCCAAAACGAACCGTATGTTTCGACTAAAACGCCCATATCCCCCGTTTTAAACAGTTGAATCAAATTTTCGCCGTACAAAAGCCAATCGTAAACGCCGTTTAGAACGGTGTTTATAATCAGGGCTATCATCGTGATAAGCCCTAAATTTTTGACGTGATGCCCGAAAACTTTTACTTTCCCTACGATTTTACCGAGTAAATAGTAACTTAAAAACGGAATAAAAGCAAAATAAGGTTTGGATATTCCCTCACGCTTTGCTATTGCGTAAAGCCCGACGCCTTTTAACGTAAAACAAGCAATTTCAATGATAGCGGAAATTAGAAGCGCCGTTAAAAAGAAAGTATCGCCGCCTAACGCGTAATAACTATCCTCGAAAACGAGGTTAAAATTTTCTAAACTTTTTAAAATTGAATAAATCATCGAGTTTCTCCTACAACGAAAGGATTATACGTATTACCGATAAAGTAATAGCCGCCGTTAAAAATATTACCGAAAGTAAGCGGTTGGATTTTTTATTGAAAGGATAAAAGTCGCCGTTATAGAAAAATTCTTCACCGTTACCCTTTTCGTAAAAAATCAGACGTTACGGTAGAGTAAGAATTTAATTCAAATTCCGTTTCGTCCACCTTTTTACTCTTCAAAAGATAGTACCTAAAAAAGCGTGCCGTCTTTGGTGAATTTTTGATTTTTCCTTCGTATTTTTTTAAGAAAGTTTTTCCGAAGTAACTTAAAGATAAAATAATAAACACGAACGCGATAACGACGGTTATAGCGTCATACAAATAGCCGTAGTAAGGCACCCCTTGATTTATAATTTTCGGAAACGCCGACAAAATCGAAACGCCTAAATTATAGCAAAAATGTATTGCCGAACCGATGAAAAAGTTATCCGTAATTATAACCGCGCCGCCTATTATTAAACCTATCGCAAACTGTAAGACTATTTGTTCGAAACTGCCGTGCATCAACGCGAATATAACCGCCGATAGAATAACGGCAACCAAATCGCCGAACTGCCTAAGCCCGTTCATAATAACGCCTCTAAACAACGCTTCGTCGCAAACGGCGGGAAGTAAAGGCACAAAAACGAAGGTGTAGAGCAATGAAAAGAAGGGATTAGACCAATCGGCTTTAAAGGAATTTAGTTCGCTATAAGTTTGACAATCGGTAAGATAGAAAAGTTCCGTCCAATCGTTAACGAAATCGTAATGAGCGTTTTTCAAAAGGAAAAACGCCCCTAACGCCGCCATAACCCCGTAAAGCGCGGGAACGGCGTCGCAACCATAAACTATTCCGCCTCCTGAAAAAAGCCCGACCTTTTTTATCCTCGAAAAACTCAAAGGCTATTAAAAAAATCAATCCCTGTGACAAAACGAGAGATAGTACGCTGCAAAACGCGTAATCTTCGGTTATGAGATAAAAAAGAGAAATAATCGCGAAAAAGCGTTATCTCTTAAGAAAAAGACGACCACGAGAATTAAGAACGCAAGAGCGGAATCCAGTGCGTTATATCTATTTGGATTACAATAAGCCGAGTCGTTTAACACTACGCCTTGCTTTTTTAAGTATATCGACTGCATCGCCGCCCTCCTTCGTTGCAATTTTCAAGTATCCGTTTATACTTCGAAAAATCAGTACGCGCGTGCGAATAAAACTTTTTTAGTCGCTTTCTTTCCGCAAACGGCGCAAGTAGAACCTTCGTCCGCCTCGCCTATTATAACCCTTGCGGTAGCGGCGGTTTGATTTTTAATAGCGTCTTCGCACTCTCTGCAACCGCACCAATTAACTTTAACGAAGTTTTGACCTTCGACGCCCGACAAGATTTCTTCCATGGAAGAAGCGTCTTTAACCCTTTCGTCGCGTAGTTTTTTAGACTTTTCAAGCATATCTTTTTGAATAACGTCTAAAAGCGCGGGGATCTCGTCTAATTTATCTAGCGACAACGTAAACTTTTCAAAATTGTCGCGACGGGAAATTACGCATTGGTTTGCTTCTATATCGCGAGGACCAATTTCTAATCTTACGGGGCAACCTTTCATTTCCCACTCGTTAAACTTCCAACCCGGGCTCGAATCCCTCGCGTCGAGTTCGGCGCGAATACCCATACCGACTAACTTTTCGGTAATCTCTTTTGCCTTGTCCAAAACACCTTCTTTAAATTGAGCGACGGGAATAACGATTACTTGAATAGGCGCGATTACGGGCGGCAACGAAAGTCCCCTTTGATCGCCGTGCGCCATAACCAAAGCGCCGATTAAACGGGTAGATACGCCCCAACTCGTGGAATAACCGTATTTTAATTGGTTATCTTTATCCAAGAACTTCATATTAAAGGCTTTTGCAAAGTTGGTGCCGAGATAATGGGAAGTACCCGCTTGCAAACTCTTTCCGTCAAGCATCATGGCTTCCATACCGTAAGTTTCAACCGCGCCTGCAAACTTTTCTTTTTCCGTCTTTATCCCGGTAAATACGGGAATTGCAAGGCACTCGTTCGCAAAATCCTCGTAAACTTTAAGCATCTTCATGGTTTCTTCCCTCGCCTCTTCTTCGGTGGCGTGGACGGTATGACCTTCTTGCCATAAAAATTCGCTCGTTCTCAAGAAAGGACGGGTAGTTTTTTCCCATCTGACGACGTTCGCCCATTGGTTCATTATAACGGGCAAGTCGCGATAACTTTGAATCCACTTTGCGAACATTTCGCAAATAATGGTTTCGCTGGTAGGTCTTATAACTAAATTTTCCAAAAGTTTATCACCGCCCGCGTGCGTAACGACTGCGACTTCGGGGGCAAATCCTTCAACGTGCTCGGCTTCCTTTTTTAAGTAACTTTCGGGAATAAGCATAGGAAAATAAGCGTTCTTTACGCCTACCGCTTTAAAACGCTTGTTGAGTTCGGTTTGTATGTTTTCCCAAATAGCGTAGCCGTAAGGTCTTATAACCATCGTGCCTTTTACAGGACCGTAGTCGACGAGTTCAGTTTTAATAACAACGTCGGTGTACCATTGAGGAAAATCTTCTTCTATATTGGCGATATTTTTAACGTATTGTTGTTCTTTTGCCATAATTTATCTCCTAATTCGTTGAATTCACTTTATATTATAAATAAACTTATTTAACTTGTCAAGCGTGAGTCACGAATATTAATTATTTTAATTATAAATTAACTCTTTCAACACCTTTTTAACAACTTACCTACGCCGATTTCGGACTTTTTCTTCTTTTTTTCGATAAAAAGAAAGGTTTTCAATTACTTTTCGTTTTTTCCTTGACTAAATTTAACGAGAATTGTATAATAAATAAAGACGTTAAGGAGGTTTTCCTATGGATAAATTTCAAACGGCGGTCAACGCCGTAAGGGTTATTTCTTGCGAAGCGATAAACAACGCCAATTCCGGGCACCCCGGTATTTGTTTGGGTGCGGCAACCGTCGCTTTTACTTTGTTTGACGATTTTTTAAAATTTAATCCTAAAAATCCCGATTATTTCGACCGCGATAGATTCGTTTTATCCGCGGGACACGGTTCGGCGCTTTTATACACTCTTTTGCATATGTTCGGCTATAAGGTTTCTAAGGACGACCTTAAAAACTTCCGTGCGTTGGGTTCTAAAACACCCGGACATCCCGAATACGGTTATACGCCTGGCGTGGAAATTTCTACCGGTCCTTTGGGACAAGGAATTGCAAACGCCGTCGGTATGGCGATTGCCGAAGAAAAACTTGCCGCAGAATTTAATCGCGAGGGCTTTCCTATCGTAGACCACTATACCTACGCGCTTTGCGGCGAGGGTTGCCTGATGGAAGGTATCGGTTACGAAGCGGCTTCTTTAGCGGGTAGTTTAAAGTTAGGTAAACTCATACTTCTTTACGACTGCAACAAAATAACCATCGAAGGCTCGGTAGACGGCGTTTTCGACGACGATATCGCGGCGCGCCACAAAGCGATGGGCTGGCAGGTTTTAGACGTAGACGGCAACGACCGCGCGCAAATTAAAAAAGCAATTTTAAAAGCCCAAGCCGAAAAGCAAAAACCGTCTTTAATAATTTGCCGTACGACTATCGGTTACGGTTCCCCTAATCAAGGCACGGCGAAAGTTCACGGCAGTCCTTTAGGTGAGGAAAACTTAAAAATATTAAAAGAAAACTTAGGTTGGACGCAAGAACCTTTTGAATACCCAAAGGATATTCAACCCCTGTTAACGAAAGCCGTTAACCGCGGAAAGCGCGCCGAAAAACAATGGAACGAAACTTTTAACGAATATTCCGTACGCTATCCCGACCTTGCCGAAAAATTCCGCAAGTGGATGGTTTCGGATTATTCCGAAATAAAACGAGACCTTGAAAATATAGACAACGCTCAAGCCGTCGCGACGAGGAACGCCGGGCATACGGTTATGAATATCGTAAGTAAAAAGGTGGAAAACCTTATAGGCGGAAGCGCCGACTTAGCCCCTTCCAATTTAACCAATTTGGACGGCAAAGATAAATTTTCGGCGGCAAACAGAAAAGGCTCTAATCTTCAATTCGGCATAAGGGAACACGCTATGGGCGCCGTTTTAAACGGTATAGCCGTTCACGGCGGGCTTATTCCGTTTTGTTCAACCTTCTTCGCGTTTTCCGACTATATGAAAGGCGCTATACGCGTCGCCTCGATTATGAAAACGCAAGGCGTATTCGTGTTTACGCACGACTCTATAGGCGTCGGCGAAGACGGCCCTACCCATCAACCGATAGAACAACTGGTATCGCTCCGCTCCACTCCTAATATTAACGTTTGGCGCCCGTGCGATACGTTGGAAACCGCCGCGGCTTGGTACTTCGGGATTACTTCCAAACTTCCAACCGCAATTTGCCTTACCCGTCAAAAAGTTAAACCTTACGCGAAAAATTTGGACGACGTATTGAAAGGCGGATATATTTTACAAAACTCTATAAAGCAAACGCCCGATTGCGTTATCATCGCGACGGGTTCGGAAATGGAAATAGCAGTCGAGGCGCGTAAACTTTTGCTAAAAGAAGGTTACGACGCAAGAGTCGTTTCCATGCCTTGCTTGGAAGTCTTTGAAAAACAAAGCGCAAAATACAAAGAAAGCGTTATTCCGTCGAAAGTGCGCGCAAGAGTTTGCGTCGAAGCGGCGTCCCCCTATTCGTGGTTTAAATACGCCGGACTTGACGGAGAGGTCGTTTGCATGGATACCTTCGGGCTATCGGCAAAATACCCCGATTTGTTTAAAAAATTCGGTTTTACCGCCGAAAACGTTGCGGAAAAAGCCAAAATCTCCATCGCTAAAACCAAAAAATAATCAAAACTACAATAATCAACTACTAAACCGTATGCGTTTAGAAAAAATCCCGAGCGGCTTGCTCGGGATTTTTCATAAATAAATTTAATTAGGCTTTTTCTTTCGGAACGATAACTTTAGGAGGTCTTTCTTCTTTTAAAGATTGAACGTAATTTGCGTAATCGGTTTCCGATAATTTAATAACTTTAGGTTTTTTCTTACTCATATCGCACCTCTTTTTAGTTTCGCTATAATCGTTGACTAAAAAGAAGAAAAATATACCTATTAGTTTAATTTATTTCGCGGACACGCTTTGATGCATAAACCGCATACCGCGCCCCTACCTACGTCGGAGTAGTTTTTCATATTGCGCGAACATTTTTCCTTATCGAAAAGTTCCTCGTAAGGTTTATCGGGATTGAAATTTATACCGTAAATAGCGCCGGCAGGACAAGCGTTTTGACAAACTTTACAGTCCCCGCAACCCTTCTCGATTATCTCGCGATCGGGTTTTAACGGCGCGTTAGTCAAAACGGTGCAAATCCTAACTTTACTACCGTATTCTTCGGTTATAAATAACGAATTTTTACCTATAAATCCTAATCCTGCAAGCCTTGCGCAAGTTTTGTGTTGAAAAATTCCGCTAAACTTATTGGTAGGCACGCTTTGCGATGCGGCTATCGGAAAAGCGTCGTAGCCGTTATCTTCTAAATACTTAACCGCTGTAAGAGCGAGTTGGTCAAGCTTATAGTTAACGGCACGATAATGTTGAAAGTAAGAGATAGACGGTCTATCCGTTATGGTTTTTAAAACGCTATCGCTAAGTTTTACGATAATTGAAACGGCGTTTGTTAAAGAAGGTTGATTAAAAATAGGAGATGCTTCTAAATTTGAAAATCCAACAAGGCTTGCGCCGCTGTCTAATAATAAATTTTTTAAAATTACGTCAAACATAAAAATCTTTAAAATTCCGCTTAAAATCTAATTAAACGTCGTAAATTATGGTTACGGGACCGTCGTTTAATTGTGATATTTTCATATCTCCGCCAAAGACTCCGCGCTTTACGGAAACGCCTTCTTCTTGCAATTTTTTCATAAAAAACTCGTAGACTAAATTAGCCTTTTCAGGCACCTCTGCATAAGAAAATCCCGGACGGTTACCGTGCGTAACGTCAGCAAGTAAAGTAAACTGCGAAACCGCTAAAATCTCGCCTTTCACGTCTTTTACGGACAAATTCATCTTTCCGTTTTCGTCTTCAAACACCCGAAGGTTGGAAATCTTTTTGGCTAAGTATTCGGCTTTATCGTCGGTATCGCCTTTTTGAACGCCAAAGTAAACCACTAAGCCCTTTGCGATTTCGCTTATCAATTTTTCTTCGCAACGTAGATTTGCTTCGGTTACTCTTTGAACTACCGCTTTCATTTATTCTTCCTCTATAATAATCTCGATATTTTTTAACTCTTCGTATATAGTTTTCGGTTTCCGCGTAAGGGACGCGTTTTAAAGTCTTTCCGTCGTCGCTGTAATCTTTATTCAAAAGCCAAGTTCTAACCGTTCCTTCGCCCGCGTTGTAAGCCGCTAAAACTTCGGTTTCGGTATGAAATCTTTCGAATAAATAATTTAGGTATGCCGCGCCCGTAAAAACGTTTTCTTTTGGTTTTAAAATATCTTTTTTAGAAAATCCCAAACCGTAGATATAAACCGTGTATTCGTAGGTTGCTTCGGTAATTTGCATTAGCCCTAACGCACCTTTTCCTGATTTTGCACGCGGATTAAAATTGCTTTCGGCTTTTATAACGGCGTAAATTAAAGATTTCTCTATCTTAAATCTACTTGCAGCCTCGTCGATGATTTTCGAGTACTCTTTCCTTTTTGCAGCGTTTGAAAAAATCGCACACAACAAAATCGTTGATAATAAAATCAATAACACATACTCGAAAATTCGCATTTTATTCTTAGATAATTTTTTTAAGAATTCCTTCAACTTCACCTTCCAAATCGTTTAGCGTACCGTCGTTATATATTACAGTATGCTTAGTAAAGTCGAAATTATCGTAATCGATTTGATTTTTAATTCTATTAATTACCTCGTTTTCGGTTAAACCGCTTCGCTTCGTCGCGCTTAGAATTCGTTCGTTTAAATCGCGTTTTACGACTATAACTTGGTCGTAATCCTCGTGCTTTTGACTTTCAAAAAGCAAAGGGATCTCGAAAAAAAGAATTTTTTCTCGGCTTTTATTAACTATATCGTCTATTTTATCGTAAACCAAGCCGTGCGTGTAGTCGTTGAATTCTTTTAAAAGATTTTTATCGTTAAAAACTTTTCTGGCAACAGCTTTCCGGTCGAGCGTAAGTTTTCCGTCTTTTAAGATAGGCTCTACTCCGACTAAAAGGCTGATTTTTTCAATAACGGCACGGTCGTTTAAAAGTTCCGAATAAATCTCGTCCGCGCTATAAACGACGTAACCGTAAGACTTTAAAATTTTAGCGACGGTCGACTTTCCGCTTGCGATCCCGCCCGTAATTGCAATTTTTAACATTGTTAAAATTCCTTATAAATCCTTACTTTGCGTCGTACCAAGATTTTGCAACCGAAACCGACACGGTTAAAGGTACTGAAAGTTTTACGGCGTTTTCCATTTCGTATACGAGTATTTTTTTTACGTCCTCGACTTCGTTTAGGTAAGCGTCTATAACGAGTTCGTCGTGGACTTGCAAAATAAGTTTGGACTTAAAACCGCCTTCGTTTAATCTTTTGTAAACGTTAATCATAGCTATCGCCATTATATCCGCCGCGGAACCTTGTAAAGGCATATTCATCGCCGCCCTTTCTCCGAATGAACGAACGTTGAAGTTTGGCGAACTAAGTTCTCTTATATACCGCTTACGCCCCAATAAACTTTCGGCGTAACCGCTTTCCTTTGCCTTTTCAACGTTTTTACGCATATATTCCTTGACTTCGGGGTAAAGCTCGAAATACTTCGATATATATTCGTGCGCAACCTTGGGCGAAACTTTTAGGTTTTTACCTAATCCGTAATCACTTATGCCGTAAATTATACCGAAGTTTACCGCTTTAGCGCTTCTACGCATGGTGGCGTCGACTTGGTCTTTAGTTACTCCGAAAACCATCGCCGCGGTTGCCGTATGAATATCTTCGCCCGCGTTAAAAGCGTCGATAAGCGGTTTACAACCCGAAAAAGCAGCCAAAAGTCTTAATTCTATTTGGGAATAGTCGGCGTCGATTAAAACCCTGTCGTCGCTACGCGCGGAGAAAAGTTTTCGTATAGCCCTTCCCTCGTCGTCGCGAACGGGAATATTTTGAAGGTTAGGCTCTCTTGAAGAAAGCCTTCCCGTTGCGGTTTGTACTTGGTTAAAAGTGGTATGTACTAACCCCGTTTTTGCATCGATAAGATTTTTAAAACCTTCGACGTAAGCCGAATTTAATTTAGATATACGCCTATACTTTAAAATTAAAGGAATAATTTCGTGATCGTCGATTAAGTCTTCTAAAACTTCGGAATCGGTGGAAAACCCCGATTTGGTCTTTTTGCCGTGAGTTAAATTTAATTTCACGAATAAAATATCGGCAAGTTGTTTGGTGGATTTTAAATTAAATCTTTCGCCCGCCACCTCGAAAATCCTTTCTTCTAAGTCGTTTAAAACGGCTCTATATTCCTTTGAAGCCTTCTCCAATGCCTCGGCGTCGACTTTAAACCCTACGGTTTCCATATCGTATAAAACGTCGGAAAGCGGCATCTCTATTTCGTTATAAATTTTCCTTTCGACGTCCGACAAAGCCGCGTCGTACTCGGTAAAAAGTTTATATAACGAGTATGCAGGCGTATTTTTATTGTAATCTTTGATAGTGAAAACGTCTAAAAGTTCTTCGTCTTTCCCGCTGTAGTCGACCAAATATTTTAGAATAGATACGTCTTCGAATTTGCATTTCGGGTAAATCCCGTAAAGGTTTAGTTGACGTAAAAGTTGATTTTTACGGTAGACGAAAACGGTGTTTTTTTCGTTTTCAAAAATTACGTTTAACGCTTTTACGGCTTGGTCGTAATCAAAGCCATCGTCAAAGAAAGACTGCTTGACGGATAGTTGACACTCAGTGTCTAAAAAATTGTAAAAACTTATAAAATCGCCGATAACAAGCGAAAATTTATTTGAATTTATGAACTTCGTAATTTCAGTTTCGCTCTTAATCGTTTGAACTTTTAACGTTAAATCTTCATTGCTTTTTAGTGAAGAAACGGCGTCGTCGCCTTCGAATAAATTACTTCTTTTTAAAAGGTTTAAAAAGCCTAATCTAACGAAAAGGTCTTTTACTCCTTTCGAAAAAGGAAAACTAACTTTGCAATCTTCTATTAAAATCGGGATGTCGACGTCGGTATTTATAGTCGCTAAAATTTTGGAAGTTTTCGCGCTTTCTTCGCCTTCTAAAAGTTTTTCTTTTAGTTTACCTTTTAGCTCGTCGATATTAGCGTACAAGTTTTCAATCGTTCCGTAATTTTGAACCAATGAAAGCGCGGTCTTTTCGCCTACGCCTTTCACACCGGGGATATTGTCGGAACTATCCCCCATAAGCGCTTTTAATTCTATAATACCTAAAGGCTCTATTCCGACCTTGTCTTTAAAGTTTTCACCCGAATAAACTTCGACGTCGGAAATTCCTCTTTTAGTAAAATACACCGAAGTATCTTCGTCGACTAATTGAAAACTGTCCTTATCACCCGTGTATATAATCGTCTTAAAATCGTGGCGCTTTGCAAGGGTACCTATGATATCGTCCGCCTCGAAGCCGGGTAGTTCGAATCTTGCTATTTTCGCCTCGTCCAAAAGTCGTTTAAGCAAAGGTATTTGAGCGGCTAAATCGTCGGGCATAGGCTTTCTAGTCCCCTTGTAGTCCGCAAACATTTGATGACGGAAAGTAGGCTCCTTTCTATCGAAAGCAACCAATAAATACTTCGGGTTAACGTCGTTAATTATTTTTACCAGCATATGCGCGAACGCGTAAACGGCGTTGGTAGGCGTTCCGTCCTTGGCTTGCATGGGCGGCGTGGCGTAAAACGCCCTGTTTATTAAACTATTACCGTCAATTAAAACAAATTTATCCATTTTTTTTAAAAACTTTAACTAAAATCCTTGCATTTGCATTTTTTTTGTGCTATTATATATAGGCATTTGAAAAAAGCACGCCGCTGTGGCGGAATAGGCAGACGCAAGGGACTTAAAATCCCTCGCCCTCAAAAGCGTGCCGGTTCGAGTCCGGCCAGCGGCACCATAAAATCGTTCAAGTTTTTCTTGAGCGGTTTTTTGTTTTTTCCTCTTTCGTTTTTCAAATATAAAAAACGATATTCAAACGCTACTAAATCATTATATATAAATTGTTGCGATTTGTCAATCGAAACGCAAGGAAATAAAATTAAATCGCTAAAAGGCTAAAATATCTCAAAACGGCGTTAAAAAGTTTGACAAACTAAGAAAAATATCGTACCATTAAATTACAAAATAAAAAAGGACGGCAAAAAATGACTAACTATCGTACCGTTAACGAAATGATGCGAATGTTGATCCCCGAGCGTAAACGCGTGGGCTTTTTTGTCGTTGTTTTATAATTAACGAAAAAAACTATTATCGCATTTTATGCTCGGGAATCCATTTGTGGTTTCGCGGGCTTTTTTTATGCCCAAAAATACTAAACTCAAAAAAACTACTAAAAATAACAGGGATTACTATGATTAAGATTGAAAACCTTTGTAAAATCTATTCGCAAGGAAAAAACGACGAAGTCGTCGCGCTAAAAAACGTGAATCTTGAAATCGAAGACGGAGATATTTACGGGATAATCGGGCTTTCCGGTGCGGGCAAAAGCACCTTGGTCAGGTGCATAAATCTTTTAGAAAAGCCGACGAGCGGTAATATTTTCATCGACGGTGAAAATCTCACGACGGCTTCCGAGAAAAAGTTGCGCGAAATTCGGCGCAACGTCTCCATGATATTTCAACAATTCAACCTTTTAGAGCAGCGCACGATATTGAAAAACGTAGAACTTGCCGGCGAAATCGCCAAAGAAAACAAAATCGAGATAAGAAAAAAAGCAATCGAACTATTAAACGTCGTCGGACTCGGCGACAAATTAAACGGTTACCCGTCGGAACTTTCCGGCGGACAACGCCAAAGGGTTGCTATAGCGCGCGCACTTATGACGAGCCCCAAAGTTTTGCTTTGCGACGAAGCAACGAGCGCTTTAGACCCCGAAACCACGCGTTCTATACTTTCTCTTTTGAAAGAATTGAACCAAAAACTTAATTTAACGATAGTTATAATCTCGCATCAGATGTCGGTTATTGAAGAAATCTGCAACAAAGTAGCCATAATAGCCGATTCTCAAATCGCCGAAGCGGGAAGTTTAAAAGACGTTTTCCTGTCCCCTAAAAACCCGACCGCTAAAAAACTTATCTACGGCGGAAGAATCAATACGGGCGTAAAAGGCGAAAAATTAGTTAAACTTATGTTCGACCAAAGCATTGAAAAGCCGGTTATTACCGATATAATTCAGCGTTGCAATATACTTCTTACGATTTTTTACGCCGAAACCAAGATTATTCACGGCAAAACTTACGGGCAAATAATTTTCAGACTCCCTTATTACGACGAGGATATTGAAAATTTAAAAAGGTTTTTAGAAAAAGAAAAAATCAATTACGAGGAGGTGAACACCGATGACTTTCGTTGAAATAGCGACGATGACCTTTGAAACGTTGCTTATGACTATAATTTCCACGGTTTTCGGCTATCTATTGGGGCTTCCGTGCGGAATTTTACTTAGCGCGACGTCTAAGAACGGTTTAAGGCCGAAAAAATGGCTAAACGGCGTTATTAGCGTCGTCGTAAACGTTTTGCGTTCAATACCTTGCCTTATCGTTATCGTAATTTGCATACCTTGGACGCGCGCTTGGTTTGGAAAAGGCTCGGGAGAATGGTATACGATTATTATCCCTATGACGATATGCGCGTTCGGCTTCGTTGCGAGAATGGTGGAACAATCTTTATCCGAAGTCCCCGTCGGCGAAATCGAAGCGGTACGCTCTTTAGGCGCGACCGATATGCAAATTATCCTTAAAGTTTTACTTCCCGAAGCAAAAGTTTCGCTTATATCTGGAGTCTCGGTAGTTGCCGTCAACGTTTTAGGCTATACTTCGTTTGCTTACAATTTAGGCGCGGGCGGACTTATATCGGGCATTTACACTTATTATACAAGAAATACGAGCGATTATCTATCTTCCCTAACGTTTTGGATTTTAATAATAGCCGTCGTATTAATCGTCCAAATTATCCAAGAAGCCGGATTAAAAATAGCAAAAAAATTAGACAAAAGGAGACTTTCAAAATGAAAAAATTGTTTACGGCACTACTTATAGTTACACTCACCCTATCGTCCTCGTTGTTTTTTGGTTGCGGAGGCGGTAGTAACGTTATAAGCGTTTGCGCGTCGGACGTTCCTCACGCCGAAGTTTTAAACGGCGTCGTCAAAGAAGCACTTAATAAAAAAGGTTTCGTTCTTAAAGTAAAAATACTCGATTGGACTATGCAAAACGACGGCGTGGCAAACGGCGATTACGACGCCAATTACTTTCAACACGTCCCTTACTTAGAAACTTACCAAGGGCGCGTGAAACTTTTCGCTTCTTGCAAAGTCCATTACGAGCCTTTAGGTATTTATTACGGCAAAGCCCAAAAAGGCACTCCCCTTTCGGACGGAAAAACTTTTTCCGTTTGCAACGATACGTCGAACGCAATAAGGGCTTTTGAACTTTTAGAGGCTAAAGGCGTTATCTCGAAAACCATCGAAGGAGATAATTACCCCGTAAAAGAAAACGGCGACGAACTTAATATCGTCGGAGCCTCAAGTAGTTGGAAAAGCAAGGACGGCAAAATAACCGTAACTTTAATTACGGAAAACACTTTGGTCACCACGAGGAAAGATTACGATTTCACGCTTCTTCCTTGTAACACCGCGCACACGGGGAATATTCCTTCGTCGGAAAGGATTGCCGTGGAAGACGATCCCGCGCAAGTTTCTTTAAAAGCAAACGTCATCGCGGCAAGACTGGACGACTACAGAAACGATCCCGAATACAAAGCGAAAATCGACGCCCTAACCGAAGTTATGCTATCTAAAGCCGTTTCCGAGTACTTCCAATCCAAATACTTAGGAGCAATGACCTGCGACTCCACCACCCAAATCGATTTAAGGAGTTCCGTATAATTGACGACTATCTTAGTCTCTATAAATATCGTGAAAATTTATATGAGACATTTAAACACTATTTTATAGTTTATATAAAAAATTTTTTTATAAACATAA
>CAZMOD010000028.1:0-21445 GCA_964567885.1 uncultured Christensenella sp. | reverse complement strand
CGTGATAAGCCGCGCGTAGTGTTTACCTACGTTGAGGCGGGCAAGGGACATATTACTCCCGTCGAGGCGGTAAGCCAAGCGTTTTCTCAAAAATACGGGGATAAATGCGAGGTTATAGACCGTTATTTTTACGGAGAGTCCGGCGACGAAAGACTTGTAAGTTTTGAAAAAGGTTTCGCGACCACCGTTAAACTTCAAAACAAAAACGATATAACGGGCATTTTATGCTATATAGGAAACGCCGTTTCGGGCGACGCGTTAGGTCAACGCTTTTTAATGAGGATGACGCCCGGCGGAATAGCGTCTTATAGGCGCGCCGTAAAGAAACTAAAAGATATCGACGCGGACTTCGTGTTTACGGCGCATTGGGCGACCGCGTATTACGCAAGCGCGATAAGCCCTCGTCCGTATACCATGATGCTTTGTCCGGACGCGTACTCCAACGGTATGTTCAATATGGACTGTAACGAATTTTTAATGTCCACCGAAAGCGGCGTTAAAAACGCTAACAAAAAGCGTTTGTACGCCGGTGGCAATATCACTAAAATTCCTTTTCCTATTCGCCCGGAGGCTTTCGAGATAGAAAAAAGAAAAGCCGAAATCCGTGAAAAGTTGGGTATAAAAGACGAGTTCGTCGTAACTTTATGCGACGGCGGTTACGGTATGGCAAAGCTTGAAAAAACCGCGTGCGCTTTGGCGAATTCCGATAAAAATCTTATAGTTTTCGCTTTATGCGGAACGAACGATAAACTTTGCCAAAGATTAAAGACTTTAAAAACTTCCCCGACGGTTAAGTTAGTACCGATAGGGTTTACCGATAAAGTTTTAGAATACGTTGCGGTTTCCGACGTTTTCTTAGGAAAAAGCGGCGCTAACAGTATGGCTGAACCGGCGTTTTTCGGGGTGCCGATTATCGTTACGCGGTGCATAACCTATATCGAGCGGTGGATTAAAAATTATTACGTAAAGGAAGTAGGCGGCGCGTTGTATATTCCTAACGTAAAAGAGGCGGTTTCGACGGTCGAGTATTTTGCCGACAATAAAGAAGCAAGAAAAACTTACGCCGACGCTATGAGCAAAATCAAACAAGATTTCGGCGCGGAAAAAATAGCCGACTTGATTTTTGAAAGACTTGAAAGTTTAAAAGAAAACCCCTAACGTTTTTCACAAAAAAACAAACGACGAATTGCGCGCGAAAAAAGGCTTCGCGCGGCGAGGTAATATGAATTATTTGTTTTTCGACACCGAGTGCGCCCACGGAAGAGGCGGTATTTGCGAATTCGGTTATATGCTTACCGACGAAAATTTTAACGTCGTAAAGGCTGAAAATCTTTTGATAAATCCACATATAAAATTCGACGATTACGGTCATCAAAAGGCGGGTATCGTTTTTGCGTATTCCAAAAACGAATACTATTCCGCCCCCGATATTATGGATAGGTACGACGAATTAAAAAGACTTTTGACAAGTCCTAATAACGTCGTTATAGGCTACTCTACCGATAGCGACGCCAAGTTTTTGATAAACGATTTGGATAGGTTCGATCTTCCTTATATCAATTATACGTTTTGGGACGTTTTAAAGATGTATCGCCTTATCGCGGGGAGGACGACTCAGTTAAAGTTGGATATTTTATATTCCGAAACGGGCAAAAAGAATCTTATGCATCACGAGGCTTTAGCCGATACCGAGATGACTATCGAAGTTTTGAAAAAACTTTTGAAAGATTACGATCTCGATTTTAAAACGGTTATGAAAAGGTATAAAGAGGCGTCGGGTGAATCTTTTAACGGAAGAATAGTTATAAACGACGGCTCGGTATTTAATTACACAAAGGGCGGAAGAACTACCGTTGCCAACCGAAGAATTTTGGACGAGCAAATTAAAAGTCAGCCTATAAGCCTGTTAACGGATAAATATAGCGGAAAAACCTTCTCGGTTGCGCCTAATATCGCCAAAGAAGATTTTGCGGTTACGCTGGCGGTTTGCAATATTTCCAAAAAAATGGGCGGACAATTTACCTTATCCGTTTGCGACGCGCATTATCTTTTGGTCGACGAAAAAACCAAGATACCTAAAAGTCGGTTGAGAAGAAACGTTAAATTGTTAAAAGTTTTGGATTTTGAAAAGGTTTTGGATTTAGAAGAAGGCAGTTTAAGAAAAGAAAACGTCAACGTCGACGCTATAATAGGGGAACTTCCGGAAAACGTAGATTGGTATTACGATTATTTGGAAGCCCACTCGCTTAAATATTAAAAAGAGTTAAACTCTTAAAAATCAAAAAGAAAAAACGGTTAAAGTCCTTTATTAAAACGACTTGCCGTTTTTCTTTTTTATAAAGCGTTATTAAAGTTTTTCTGATTGCAAAAAAAACAAAAAACAAAATTTAATCGTCGTAAAATTTACGATAAACAGTGCAAAAATGATTGAAAAAAACTTTTTATTGTGATACAATATAAACCTAAGTCGAAAAATCGACCAAGCAAGGTGTCAAATTGAAATTCTCGGATAAAATCAGTCGTGAAAGGGCTAACGCGATGAACCCCGTCGTGTTGGCGTTTATAGGTGACGCGGTTTACTCTTTATTCGTAAGAGAAAAAATCTCTTTCGAAAACGATTTTAAAAGCGGTAAACTTAACGAAATGGCGGCAAAAATCGTTCAAGCAACCGCGCAAGCAAAGTTAATCGACGCGGTGCTTCCTTATTTGTCGGAAGAAGAAGCGGATATTTACAGAAGAGGTCGCAACGCAAAAAAACCGTCGCACGCCAAAAACGCGAAAATATCCGATTATAATAAGTCGACGGGGCTCGAGGCTGTTTTGGGGTATTTGTATGTCACGGGAAACGACGATAGACTTAATTTTATTTTGAATTTTAACCCAAGCGACGAATTAAATCAAGGAAATTAAACGTTAAATATGAAAGTTGAAGGTAGAAACGCCGTTTACGAACTTTTAAAGTCGGCGAAAACGGTTGATAAAGTGCTCGTGCAAAACGGACTTAGGGACGAAGCGTCCAAAAATCTTTTGCAAGAAATTAAAAACGAAGGAGTAAAGTACGTTTTTTGCGAAAAGGCTGTTTTGGATAAAGAAAGCGTGACTAAAAAACATCAAGGTTTCGTTGCGTACGCTTCCGATTTTATTTACGCCGATTTAGACGACGTTTTGGACGGACTACAAAATAAAGACGGGCTTATTTTAATCCTCGACGGGATAGAAGATCCTCACAATTTAGGCAGCATCATAAGAGTTGCCGAATGCGCGGGTGTTGACGGAATTATCATAGGAAAACGCAGATCGGCTTCGGTAAACGAAGTCGTTATGAGGATTTCGGAAGGCAGCGCAAACCACGTCGTTATCGCTAAAGTCGGCAATATAAACGACGCGATTAAAACCGTGAAGTCAAAAGGCGTGTGGGTTTACGCGCTGGAACTCGGCGGCGACAATATCTATAAAGCCGATTTAAAAGGAAAACTTGCCATAGTTATCGGTGGGGAAGATACGGGCGTTAATAAACTTACCAAGAGTTTGTGCGACGGAACTATCGCTATCCCCATGTACGGTAAGATCAATTCTTTAAACGCGTCGGTTGCTACGGCGGTTGCGGTTTTTGAAGCCGTGCGTCAAAGGAGTTTTTAAAAATCCACCGATAACCGACCTATAGACCGACTTTTTAACGAAGGAGAGGAAATGAATTATATCGAAAAGACTGATGAAGGCTTGGTTCTTCTTCATAAAAAGGGCGATAGCGCCGCGTTTGACGAACTTTACTCGCGCTATCTAACCATAATACGGAGTTTAGCGCGTACCTATTTTTTAGTAGGCGGCGACGAGGAAGATTTATGCCAAGAAGGGCTTATCGGTCTTTTTTCGGCGGCAAACGCTTACGATTTTGAAAAGTCGGGCTCGTCGTCTTTTAAAACCTACGCTTATAAGTGCATTAAAAGTCGAATTTTAAACGCGATATCTTTATCCCGCGCGGACAAACATAGAGCGCTTAACGATTCCGTTTCCATACAAGAAATGGTTGAAAACGAAACGGACGGAGTGGTTTCTTCACCGGAGGAAAAAATCATCGACGAAGAAACGTTAAAGGAATTGATCGCTGAAATAAAAAAGCAACTTTCAAACTTTGAAATTCAAGTTTTCAATCTTTACGTCGAAGGCGTAAGGTATACCGAAATTGCCGAAAAGTTAAACAAATCCCCCAAGTCGGTGGATAACGCTATACAAAGAATAAAAGAAAAAACTAAAAGGTTAAGGTGATAAAGTGTCGTATCTTGCAATATACAGAAGATTCCGCCCGACTACTTTTTCCGAAGTCGTAGGGCAAGAACACGTAGTAACCACTCTTATAAATCAAATAAAAACCGAAAGGATAGGGCACGCGTATTTGTTTTGCGGCGCAAGGGGCACCGGTAAAACCACCGTTGCAAGGATTTTTGCACGCGCTATAAACTGCCAAAGCCCCGAAAACGGTTCGCCTTGCGGAAAGTGCGAGGTCTGTACGCGTTTAGACGGCCCCGCAAACTTGGATATAATAGAAATCGACGCGGCTTCCAACAATAAAGTCGACAACGTACAAGAAATCCGCGCCAACGTTCAATATCCCCCCGTCGCGGGAAGATATAAAGTTTATATCATCGACGAAGTCCATATGCTGACGACCGAGGCTTTCAACGCTTTGCTTAAAACTTTGGAAGAGCCTCCAAAACACGCCGTTTTCGTTTTAGCGACTACCGAGCCGCATAAATTACCAGCGACTATTTTATCGCGTTGTATGCGCTTCGACTTCCACTTGGTTTCCGACAAAGTCATCGAAGATTTGATTTGCAAAATCTACGACGAAGTAGGAAAAACTTACGAAAAAGAAGCGGTTTCCTTAATCGCAAGATCGGGCGAGGGAAGTATAAGGGACGCATTGTCGCTTGCCGACTTGTGTATCTCTTATAGCGACGAAAAGTTGACCTATAAGCAGGTTATCGACGTTTTAGGGGCTTCCGATTCCTCTAAAACCGCTACTTTATTAAAGGGTATTTTAAATTCGGAAGTAGGCTCGGTACTGTCTATTATCGACGAGCTTACCGGCCTTGGTAAAAGCGTAAGCGTTTTAACCAAAGACGTTCTTAATATGGTGCGCGACGTTTTGGTCGTAAAAACTTGCAGCGGGGCAAAAGAGGTTTTAGCACTTCCTCAAAGCGAGTACGATAGGCTTAAAGAAATCGCCGACCTTGCCGAAAATCATAGATTTTTAAGGATTTTGGAAATTTTTACCGCAATCGAAACCGATTTAAGGTACAGTACTCACCCGAGAATAGTTTTCGAGGCTGCCGCCGTTAAAGCGGCGATGCCGTCCGAAGATTACAACGTGGACGCGCTTACCGCAAGGATTTCCGCTCTCGAAAAGAAGATAGAAGAGTTGACTAAAAACGGCGTAAAGGTAGTTGCCTCCGTCGATAGCACGGAAAACGTTTCTAAAAAACAACCTTCGTCAGTCGCTCCCCCCGCAACTTACGAGGAGCGAAAGCCGTTAGATACTGACGAAAAGTCGACCTATAAGCCCGTTATTGAAGAAAAACCCGCGAAAACGGTTGAAAAGACTACGAGGCTTAGCGGCTTTGATTATATTTCCGACGAGGATGCGCCGCCTATCGACGAGGCTTACGCCCCACCGGAAGAACAAATGAGTTTTACTTCTTTCGAAACGGCGATTCCTTTGGAAAAAGCCCCCGCGCGCGAAGCAAAATCGGCGGCGGACGAAAAACCGTCGACGTCGTCTAACGCGGTTATTCGCGATAGAGTATCCGACGCGAGGCTTTGGGGTACGATTATAAGAAAATTGCGTTCCGAAAAGCATATAATGCTATGGATTGCTTGTCAAGAACTCGACGCTAAGGTCGAGGGCGACACCCTCGTGATTTTTGCCGAAGGGGAAAACGAATATAATCTTCTCGTCAAAAAGGAAAGCACGGACACTTTACAATCGATTTTGTCTTCTTTAGCGCCGTATAAACTAAAGATTCATCGCGTAGGAGCGGATGAAAGCGATAGCGAAAGTTTCCGTCGCGACGCGGAAGCAGTAAAAGCGGCTTTCGATGGTAAAATCGAAATAAAAGATTAAAAAACGTAAAAACGCCGACGCCGAAAATACTTACGACGGTTTAGGCGAAAATATAAAAATTATCAACAGGAGTTTATTATGGGATATAAAGGATTTGGCGGCGGCTTCGGCGGCGGAAATCAAATGCAACAACTTATGAAGCAAGCGCAAAAGATGCAAGAAGACATCAAACGCGCTCAAGAAGAACTTGACGAAGCAGAACTTGTCGGCGAAGCGGCAAGCGGCGCGGTAAAAGTTACCGTAAACGGTAAAAAAGTGGTTAAAGGGGTAAGTTTCGACGCTTCCGTAGTAGACCCCGAGGACACTGAAATGCTCGAAGACCTTTTTATGGCGGCGTATAATTCCGCTTGCGAAAAAGCCGACGCGCTTACCGAGGAAAAAATGGGTGCCTACAATAAAATGGGAGGCATGTTTTAATGAAGGTTTTTATTGAGCCGATAGGACGACTTATCAATCGACTCACTAAACTTCCGGGCGTTGGCAGTAAAACCGCACAACGCTACGCTTATAAGATTATCGAAATGACCGATAACGAGGCTGAGGAACTTGCCGAAGCCATTTTAAGGGTTAAAAAAGAAGTTAAATATTGCAAAATTTGCGGAAACTTTTCCGAAAACGACGTTTGCGATATTTGCGCCTCTCGCGAATCGGATATAATTTGCGTCGTAAAAGAACCAAAAGACGTTATCGCTATCGAAAAATCGGATAAATTTAAAGGAAGATACCACGTTTTGCACGGCACTATAAACCCTATGGAAGGTGTTGGACCTAACGACATAAGAGTAAAGGAACTTTTAGCAAGGCTCAATACGGAAAAGGTTGAAGAGGTTATTTTGGCGACCAATCCCGACGTCGAAGGCGAAGCCACCGCTATGTATATTGCAAAACTTGTAAAACCGCTCGGGATAAAAGTTACGCGCCTTGCGCACGGCATTGCCGTAGGTACTGATTTAGAATACGCGGATTTAGGCTCTTTATCGAGGGCTATAACGGATAGAAGAGAAATTTAAAAATACGCAAAAGTCGGTCTATAGGTCGATTATCTGCGTGTTTTTGGCAACACAACGGTTTTTTGCGTGCGATTTAACCGAAAAACCACGAATAGCAAAAAAAGGTCGACGCGTTCGACTTAAGGAGATTACATAATGAAAAAATGCGGGTTATTAATGCCGGTGTTTTCACTACCGTCTAAATACGGAATAGGCTCTTTCGGAAAATGGGCTTATACCTTCGTTGATTTTTTAAAAAAATCCAATCACAGTCATTGGCAACTTTTGCCGCTTACTCAAACGGGATACGCGGATTCGCCTTACGCGTCTTGCGCGGACGGCTCCGGCAACCCTTATTTTATAGACCTTGAAATTTTAAGAAGCAAAAAACTTTTGACTTATCGTGAGGTCGAGGCGGCTATCGATAAAGGCGATTATATCGATTACGGAAAACTTTACGTCGAAAGATACGCGCTTTTAAGAAAAGCGTTTTCGCGCTTTGACGTAAACGATAAAAACTTTAAAGCGTTTTTATTGAAAGGCGAATTTTACGATTACGCTTTGTTTATGGCTATTAAACAAAAATATAACGACGTTTGGATGAATTGGCCGGAAGGGCTTAAAAGAAGAAACCCTGACGATTTGCACAAATTTGCCGATGAAAACCAAGAAGAAGTTTTGTTCTGGCAATTTTTACAGTTTGAGTTTAGAAACCAATATTTCGCCTTAAAGCAGTACGCAAACCAAAAGGGGATAACTATCGTAGGCGACCTTCCTTTATACGTTTCGCTCGATAGCGTGGACGTTTGGGTATCGCCGGAAGAATTTTTACTCGACGCGACTTATCATCCCACAATCGTATCGGGATGCCCGCCCGATTATTTTACGGCTACGGGACAACTTTGGGGCAATCCTATATATAATTACGAGCATATGAAGCAAAACGGCTTCGTGTTTTGGAAAAACCGCGTTCAACGCGTAAGAAAGTTGTACGACGTTATCCGCATCGACCATTTTAGAGGTTTAGACAGATTTTGGGCGGTACCTTACGGCGACGCCACCGCCGAACGCGGTTGGTGGGTAAACGCTCCCGGTCGTGAAATTTTAGACGCTATCGGCACCGAAGGCGTAATCGCCGAGGACTTGGGCGTTATCGACGACGGCGTACGCGATTTAATGTCTTATGCGAAAATAGGCGGAATGAGCGTTTTGCAGTTTGCCTTCGACGGCGACGAGGACAATCCTTATCTTCCTTGGAATATTTCAGAAAACTCCGTCGTATACACGGGCACCCACGACAACGACACCACTTTGGGACTTTTAAAAAGCCTCGATAAGGACGTTTTGGAAAAATGGAAAGTCGCAATTAAAAAATCCACCGATTACGTCAAGGTATTTAAACCTTCGCGCGGGATTTACAACGTAGCGGAATCGATTTTGGATATTGCCTACGCTTGCAACGCCAAACTATGTATCGTTCCCGTTCAAGACGTTTTGTTTGCAGACTCCAATTACCGCATAAATAAGCCGGGAAGCACGGGCTGGTGGCGCACGAGGATAAAGGAAAGCGTCTTTACCGACACTTTGTCCTCGAGCTTGAAACGCCGCGCCAAACGCTTCGGCAGAAACTAAGGTTTTAAAGGGGTGGATTATGAAGGATAATTTAGTGGTGAAAAAGCCGAATAAACTCGGCGGAAAAGTGTGGACGATGATTATAATTTTCGGACTTATCGGGCAACTTGCCTGGGTAGTCGAAAATATTTATTTTTCCACTTATATTCAAAAGAAGATTACCACCGAGGCTTGGGCGACTTCGTTGACGGTGGGGGCTTCCGCGGTCGTCGCGGCGCTTTCAACGATTTTCGGCGGAGCGCTTTCCGATAGAATGGGCAAGCGCAAACCCTTGGTTTGTTTCGGGTATATCGTCTGGGGCGTTATTACGGCGGCTTTCGCGCTGTTCGGTAACGATAACGCTCACGGTAACGTAACGACGGTCGCTATACTTTTCGTCGTAATGGACTGCGTAATGACGTTGTTCGGCTCGCTTTCAAACGACGCGGCGTATTCCGCTTGGATAACGGATATTACGGATATTACCAATCGCGGGTTCGTAGATACGGTTTTGTCCGTGTTGCCGGTCGCGGCGTTAATGATTATTTTCGTCGTTTTCGATTCGTTTACGCAAAACGATAATTGGACGGCTTTCTTCCTTGTTTTAGGAGGGCTTACGGTCGCTACGGGCGTATCGGGATTATTCTTGTTTAAAGACAGTCCCGATTTAAAGGCTAACGCCGACGGAAAATACCTGTCCGACGTCGTTTACGGCTTCAAGCCTAAAAACGTCAAAAAGAACGGTATGATTTACGTTTGCCTTTTGGGAATGATGTTTTCGGGACTTTCGATGCAACTTTGGCAACCGCAAATGATAATGCTTATTCAGTACACGATAGGATTAGAGGATTACGTTTTACCGCTTGCGCTAGTGGTTTTATTATCCGCGGCTTTTGCTCTTATCGCTTCTAAAACGATGGATAAATACGGCAAGGAAAAGTTTTTCTTTCCCGTGGTTGCAATCGGCTTTTTGGGCGGAATTTTGGTATACGTTATCAAATTTTTCGGTGCGGACTACTCGGCTAAGTTTACGCTTTTCGTAATCGGCGGAACGATGGTGGAGTTATCGTCTTTGCTTGCAGCGGGGCTGTTTAACGCTTCCGCGCGCGATTATACGCCGAAAGATAAAGCAGGTTGTTTCCAAGGCGTAAGAATTATTATTTACGTAACGCTTCCGATGGTTTTATCGGCGATTATCAATCCGCAAGTTATAAAAATCTTCGGCGAAACTGTAAAAGAAGGAAGTTATCTACTTACCAACGGCAGCGGTTATCAAATAGGCGATAAGGTTTATCCTTTCGAAATGTTCTTGTTTGCGGCGATTTCCGCGGCGCTTATGATTATCCCCGCGATTATCGTAAAAAAGAAAGATAAAGAGTTTAGAAAGGCTAAATTGGCGGAACTGGATAACGTTGCGAAAAACGACTAAAACCCCGCTATAAGCCCGTTATCGGCACTTTTTTTGGCGTCTATATTTACGTAAAAAACTAAAAAAGAATTTAAGTCGTAAATAATTTACGTTGATTTTCGACTTTTAAACTTAATTATTTTAAAGGCTGCGCCGCGGAAAAACCGCGGCGTTTTTGCTTGTTTTAGTAAACTATATAACGATATTTTTCCCTTAAAAAGCGCCCGTTTGAACCTCAAAGTTTGTCTTTTCGTGTAAAAGGTACTATAATATTGCCAAAGAAAGGCGAGGTTTTTAACAATAAACTATGCTTAAAAGAAAAATTTGCGATAAATCGGCTAATTACACTTCTCGCTCGTTGCTGGATAAATTCGCTAAAAAGTTTTCTTCGGTTATAGGCGACCGTTATTTGATTTACGGAAAAGACTTAGCGGTGAAAGACGGAATCATTCATATTCCCTTTTATACGGCGCCGCTTTTATAGAAAAAAAGCGTTTTAGTCAAAGTCGAGCGACGGATAAAAACGCGTTAAAAAATCGTAAGGTCGTTATATCTGGTAGTATAAAAAGATTTTTCGCCGCATATTTTAAGTTAGAAACTTTTTGAGAGGTGAAAAATGTCAAGTCAAGATTACGCTGAAATGATTGAAATACCCGTATCGAGTTGCGAAACCTTCGTGAACCCTAAACTCGAAAAGGAAAAACGAAAAATAAGTTTTTTTAAAAGATTTTTCAAAAAAAACGAAAGAAGAGAGGACGAGGACTTTTTAGCGGGTTTGAAAAAGGATTATTCTAAAAACGATAAAGACGTAGCCGAAACGACGCCCGAAACCGAAGAAGCGCTCGATATCGAAACTTATAAAAGCGAGAATAACGCCTACAAAAAACCGTTTAAATGGGATCTTGTAACAGCGCAAGTAATAACGATATTCGTTTTAGCGGTCGGCATTTTGCTTACCAACGTTTTTTGGAAAGATAGCGGCATCAACAATTTATTAAAAACGGTGTTTTCGGAAACTTCCGCCGAAGCGGTAGACGAAAGGACTTACGACAAATTTCAAGCGTATTCACCCGCAAAGGACTTAATCGAGGTGGAAAACGGCGTTATGACGGTTAAGGAAGGTTGTTCGGTGTATAGCCCCGCCGACGGCAAGGTTACGAAAGTCGATTTTAATAACGACAAGTATTCGATAACGATAAGCCATAGCGATAACTACAAAACGGTTATTAGCGGCGTAGATTATTCTTACGTGAAAGTGGGGGATAAAGTGTTTACATCAACGCCCGTGTGCTATTCTAAAGAAGGCGGCGCGGAAGTATCTATGTATAATGAAAATTCCATAATCACCGCGTTTTCCGTCGAGGAAGGCAAAATAGTTTGGCAAAACTGACGGGCGTTTTATGAAAAATTTAAAATTTACCGTTCATCCGTTATTTATAGCGTTCGGAATATACTTTGCTTTTTGCGGCAAAGTATTTTCTTTTATAATTTTTACGCTTTCCGCGGTTATACACGAAATAGGACATTCTTTATCCGCCGCAAAACGCGGATATAGGCTGAAAAAATTGGTGCTTATGCCTTACGGCGCTATAGTAAAAGGGGATATTAGGGATATGACTTACCAAGACGAAGTCGTAATAGCCCTGTCGGGCCCGTTTTTAAGTTTGTTTATCGCGGCGTTTTTCGTGTCGTTTTGGTGGATTATTCCCGAAGCGTATCCGTATACCGAACTTTGCGTGCTTGCAAATTTAACTATTGCCACCGTAAATTTATTGCCGTGTTACCCTTTGGACGGCGGAAGGGTGTTTTTAGCGTTCTTATCTTGTTTTATAAAAAGAAAAACCGCTTTAAAAATAAGTAAGATAATAGGACTTTTGACTTCAGCCTCAATTTTCGGACTTTTTATATATTCCGCGGTGATAGGAAGGGTTAATTATTCCATATCGTTTTTCGCGCTATTTATGCTTTTCGGCAACGTTTTCGTCGGTAAAGATTTAGAATACGAGCGCATTAAGGCTTATTTTACGTTAGGTGAACTAAGTCGCGGTAAAAAAATCAAAAAAATCGCTCTTTTAGATACCGTAACAGTAAAGGAACTTCAAAATTATTATACTTACGGCGAACTTTTGGAATGCTATATTTATAACGAGAAAGGAAAAAGGATTCTCGCGCTTTTTCCCGAAGACGTGATAAAATTATTTACCTCGGGAAGTTTATACGAAAAAGTCGTCAACGAGTACGAAAAGATTAAATAACGGGCTTATAGCCTCACTTTTTAACGAATAACCGCCTTTTGTTTTTTGATTTTTCACACCGAACGGAAAAATAAATTATACGTAATTTAATTATCTAAGCCGTAAAACTTGACATTTTTTTAAAACTCGTATATAATACCAAAAGTCTTCGCTTTAAAAGCGCGTTTCGGTCGTTTTTTATAAAAAAGAGGAGACAAGTATTAAGTTTTTTAAAATAGTTATGAAAAAATTAAAAGATTGTTTAGAGTTGTTTTTATTGTTTTTTAAAATAGGTCTTTTTACTTTCGGCGGCGGATACGCAATGATATCGCTTATTTCGCACGAAGTCGTCGAAAAGAAAAAGTATATCGACGGGGAAGAGTTTTTCGACCTCGTTGCAATCGCCGAATCCACTCCGGGACCTATCGCTATAAACAGCGCTACGTATATCGGGTATAAAAAAGCGGGGGTTTTGGGCTCCGTCGCTGCAAGTATAGGCGTCGTTTTGCCTTCGCTTATAATCATTTACCTTATATCGTTGTTCCTCGGTAAAATTTTGGAATACCCTTTGGTACAAAAGGCTTTTAAAGGTATTCAATGCGGCGTTTCCGTTTTGATTTTCTCGGCGGGGTTAAAACTGATGAAAAACGTTAAAAAAGACGTTTTGTCTTACGTTTTATTATCTTTAAGCTTGGCGTTTTTGTTGGTTATCAACTTTACCGATTGGAATATTTCCACCATTTACTTTATTATCGTCGGCGCAATCGTCGGTCTTATCGCTTACTATAGACCTAAGAAAAACCTCGATAACGGGCTTATAGGCGAAGATTTACCTGAAAAATCAAGCGAAAACGCAAAATTAAATCAAGCGGAATCGAATAACGACGACGTAACGGTTTTAAATAATAACGACGCCGAAAACGACGAGGGGAAAAAGAAAGGTAAACTGAAATATATCGTATCTTTTTCCGTCGTCGGCGTAATAATTTTATGTCTTTTATTCTTCGGCGGACTTTATAAGTTCGTATTTGAAGACGCCGTTAAAAATTTATCGACTTCGGCTTTTTACGTTAACTTTTTAACGGAAAGCGAACTTTACGCAACGTTTTTCAAAATAGGTCTATTCTCTTTCGGCGGCGGATACGGAATGCTTCCGTTAATGTTAGAGGAAACCGTCGGTAGAAATTGGCTTACTTCGGCGGAATTTGCAAACTTTTTGGCGGTGGCGGAATCCACCCCCGGTCCCGTTTCCATCAATATGGCGACTTACGTAGGAAGCACGCAAGGCGGGCTGCTTGGTTCCGTTATGGCGACGCTCGGCGTAATAACGCCGTCGATTATCGTAATTTTGATAATAGTAGCGCTTTTAAAGGACTTTTTGCAGTATCAAGGCGTGCGTGCGGCGCTTACCGGTATGAAACCCGTGATTTGCGGTATGATTATAGCGACCGCGGTTGATTTAGCGCTTACGAACGTTTTCCCCGCGATAGAAAGTTTTTCGCTCGAAGGGTTTTCCGCCGCGGCGGTTTTGATTACTGCGGTAATCGGTTTGGTTTCGGTTGCGTACAAAAAGTTTAAAAAGAAAGCGGTTTCGCCGATAATTTTGATAGTTATTTCCGCAGCACTCGGTTTAATTTTGACCTAAAAGCCGATTTTAGGCTAAATTATGTAAAAATTTACTTTTATAATGGCTTAAAGGCAACATTTACCGCAAATATTTATTGACAAAGTAAAGATAAAATGTTAAAATACACAATAGCGTTTAATGCGTCGTAGGCTTTCTCGGCGCTTTTTATGGAGAAATTATGAAAAAATTATTAAATCTCGTATTATGTTTGGCATTGATAGTAACCACGGTTGCTACGTTTACCGCTTGTAGCGATGAAGAAGAAGCTTCTTCCACTAAAGACCTCGGTTTCGTGTACGAATTAGTCGACGGCGAAGACGACGCGGAAGATTACCTCAAAATCACCGGTTACAACGTTTCCGACGAAGTTGTGGAACTCGTTTCTCGTGAAGACTACTCTAACGAAAAGGTTAAAGCCGTTTCTAAAATCGAAATTCCTTCCGACAAGGTAGAATATAAGAACGGCAAAAAATATCTCGTAAAAGAAATTGCCGACGCGGCTTTTTCCAATATGCTTTTCATAAAGGAAATCGTTATTCCTTCTAACGTCGAAACTATTGGCGCGGGATGTCTTGCGGGCGTTTCTAACCTTGAAAAACTTACCGTAAGTTTTATCGGCAATAAAAAAGAAAACAACGTTAATTCCGCTAAGACGCTCGGTTACTTATTCGGCACTAGCGAATCCACCGGAACCGTTAGCGCGACCGTAAACTATAACTCCACCGGTTCTATCACTTGCTACGTTCCCAAAAACTTAAAGACCGTAGTCGTAACCGACGGCGCTATATCCGATTACGCTTTCAACGGTATGTCCACTATAGAAGAAGTCGTTTTACCCGCAGGTACCGTAAAAATCGGTAAATACGCTTTCGCAAATTGCACTTCTTTATGGAAAATCGATACTTCTAAGATTGAAGAAATCGGCGAAGCGGCTTTCAGCGGCTGCACCACTTTAGTCAAAGCCGATTTAGCGAAAGTAAAAGTTATAGGCAATTCCGCTTTCAGTGGTTGCACTCAACTTTTCTATAGCGTAAACGGTTCTTCTTACAAAGCCTCCGCAAGCGTAACTTCTATCGGCAAAAACGCGTTTAAGGGCTGCACTGCTTTAGAAACCGTAGACCTTTCCGCTTTGACTGCAAACGCTAAAGTAGACGACTGCGCTTTCGGCGGTTTAACCAATTTAACTTCGGTTAAGCTTTCCGCTTCCGCAAACTACGGCAACCTCGTATTTAACGGTGCTACTAAGCTTGAAAAAAGCGGCGTTGACGGTTACAACGCAAGTTTAAAACTTTTCGATTTCGATTACGAAGACTAAGGTGAATATTTTTCGATTTAAATCGGATTTATAATTTATTTTGACTATATTAAACGCCCGCGGATACCGCGGGCGTTTTTACTAAGTATTTTCAGTTAAGGAATTCAAAATTTGCAGTAAGTCTTTACCGTTCGACGTAACGTCGTCTTTTTTAGCGAAAAAAGTCGCTATAAGCCCGAAAAGTATAAAAACGCCGCCGCTTGCCAAATAATATAGACGATAAAAGGCAAATAAACTTAATATCAAAAGCCCTACGCCGTATAAGATAAACTTTTTTCCGTTCGTCCTTTTAAAAAGCCGTAAAAATAAATTTTCCTTTTTTACGACTGCACTTTCTATTTTTGGAGTAAGGTCGAATTTTTCAAGCGCTTTTATCGCTTCTTCGCTTTTTACGAAAACCGTTGAAAGTTCTTTTTGAAAGTCGAGCGCGGCTTTGGTAAAACCGTCTGATACGACGATTATTTTTTTTATAAAAGAGGGCGTTTTATTCGCTATTTTTTTTATTTCGTTAAGGGATAAATCTTCCGGGTAAAAAAGAGGAAAAATCGCCGCGTTGTCTATAATTATAAAGCCGTCGGATACAGTAGGTGATAGTTGCAGTTTTTTGCAAAAATCGGCGAAAATCGACAAAATTTGCGTTTCGGAAAGTAGATTAAAGGCTCGCTTTTTTTGCGATAAAGCTAAGTTTGTGGTTTTTATTTTTTGTTTTTTCGAATATCTTTCGTTATTCTTATAAAGAATAATTACCGCAAAGGATATTGAAATTATGGCAGAAATTGCGATTTTTAGCCAAGTTTTTATTTTAAAAAAGGAAACTACTACGATTAAAAAAAGAAAAACGCCAAAGAAAGAGAATAACGTGTTTAAAACCACAGACAAAGATAAAGGTTTCATACGAAAATTATTGCCCGCAAATATCTTAATTATTCTTGTCAACCGCTTAAATTTATGGTAAAATATATCTATGAAAATCGGAATCTACGGCGGTTCTTTCGATCCGCCACATATCGAACATATAAATATAGCGAAAAACGCGATAAAAGAACTAAGTTTAGATAAGCTTATAGTCGTCCCGGCAAGGCTTCCGCCGCATAAGCCTAATTCAATTTTGCTTGACGGCAGCCGTCGCAAGGAAATGCTTGAGATTGCGTTTTCGGCGGAAATTTTAGACGGCAAGGCGGAAGTAAGCGATTACGAACTTTCGTCGCAAGAAAAAAGTTACACCTATTTGACGATAGAGCGTTTTAAAAGCGTGTATAAAGACGCCGAACTTTTCTTTTTGGTCGGTACCGATATGTTGCTTGATTTTCCTACTTGGAAAAACCCTCTTTCAATTTTAGAAAACGCAAAACTATTCGTTACGCCGAGGGAAGGAGAGGACTTAGAAAAAGCAAAGGCGTTTTTTAATCAAAGTTTCGTAGGCTTTAACGATTCTTTGGTTTTTGCAAGGTACTTGGGTAAAAAAATATCCTCGACGGACGTAAGACACAGGCTTTTATTAGGACTTTCGGTGGAAGGAAAAATTTGCCCCGACATAATAAAATATATCGATGATTTTAAGTTGTATCAAGGCGACCAAAAAGCCGCTTTCGTTCGCAAAAGTTTGCCTATAAGCCGATTAACGCATACTTTAGGGGTTATGAACCTTGCTAAAGCGTATGCTAAAAGATTGAAAATCGACGAAAATAAGGCGGTTCTTGCGGCGATGCTTCACGACGTGGCAAAGTATTTGGATCCTAAAAACTACGAAGGGTTTACGATGCCGCAAGGCGTTCCTAAATCGGTCGTTCATCAATTTTTGGGGGCGTATATAGCGGAAACCGTTTTAGGCGTTAAAGACGACGACGTAATAAACGCTATAAAGTACCACACCACCGGCCGTAAAAATATGAGCACTTTGGAAAAAATAGTTTTCACGGCGGATTTGTTGGAAGAAGGACGAACTTACGACGAGGCGCCGCTTCTAAGAAAAGCCGTAGACGACGATTTTTTTGAAGGTTTTAAACTGTGCCTTATAAGGCTTCAACGATTTTTATCGAGCACGGGTGACGAAGAATACTACCTGACCAAAGAGTGCTACGATTATTATATCGAATAATTAAAAAACGATTATAAAAAAATTTTTAACGGAGATAATATAATGGAAATTAAAGATTCAACCGTACTTGCCGACGGCATTTGTAAATTTTTGTTACAAAAAAAGGCTTACGACGTAGTAAAAATCAACGTCGCGGATAAAACTATCATTGCCGACTATTTTATTATCGCAAGCGGAAGATCTACTACGCAAGTTCACGCGCTTTGCGACGGCGTGGAAGATTTTTGCAGTAAAGAGTACGCCTTAGACGTAAGAAGAAGAGAAGGCGTGCAAGAGGGAAGATGGGCGGTGCTTGACTTCGGTGAAGTAATAGTCCATATTTTCGACGACGAGCAAAGACTTTTCTATCACTTAGAAAGACTTTGGGGCGAGGGCGAAAAGGTCGTCGACGAAGAATAATCGGCGTTGATAGAAAAAATCAATCTTTCGTTTCAAAGTATTTTTTTAAATCTTCGGCTTTTACGACGGTTGCCTCTAATGGAATAGAAATTTTCTTTTTGGCGGATTTTCGTTTTCGTTTTTTTTCGGTAACGTAAAAGATTTGCGGATTTTGACTTTTTTTATCGGGCTTTTCTAAGTTTTTTAAATTTTTAAAGTAAACGATAAAACAAGATAAAATCAAACAGATTCCGAAAAGAATAAGCGTTGATACGCCGCCGTAAAGTTCGGCCATATTTTTTACCTCCTAAAGATAAAGTTACGCTTATTATAAGATTTTACGATGAAAATATTTTAGATTATTTTATCGTTTTAAGCGTTTTTTAGTCAAACTGTTTTTCTCGGGTTGGAGAGCGAGTAAAATATAAATATGCGGCTATAAGCCCGTTATTGATTAAAAAGGAGTAAAAATGTATTTAAATAACGATTACGACGATACCAAATCGAATGAAGAAGTTTTAGAAAACCCCAGTACCATAGATAAGTCCTTAACGGACTGCGATTTAGAGGAAGTCGGGTATCAAGAAGTAGCGCTCACGACGGAAGAAGCGCCGTTGATACGCGAACCGGAAATTGTCGATGCGGACGCTATTTCACTGCCCGACGCTCAAACGGATAGTTTTTCAAACGCCGATAGCGTTACGCTTTTAGAAGACGGAAAAACGAGTGAAAACACTACCGACAAAATGTCGGTAGACGAAAACGCCGACGAAACTGCAACTAAAAAAGAAACGACGCCTCAACCGGATAACGACCAAGCGGCAACGACTCCTTCGACCTTCGAAACGGCTAAACTTTTCGGCGTTAGCGAAGAAAAGTTGACTGCGGAATTCAACGCTTATAAAGCGGCAAAACTTTTTAGACGAGTTAATTTATTCGCGGTCGGCGCAAAAATAGGCGTTGAAGAAATCAAAGGTTTTATAAAAAGCGGTATCGAATTAGGTTTAGAGTCCGTTACCGTTTTGCCCGAGTATATTTGCGAGGCGAAAAAAGTTGCGGGTGACAAAATTAAACTAAGGGTTGCCGTTTCTTATCCCTTCGGCGGCGATTTAATAAAGCACAAACTTAAACAAATAGGCGCGTTTTCAAGGATGGGACTTAGCGGAATAGAACTTCCTATCCCTTTAAAAGATTTGTCGCAAAAAAAGAGCAAACAAATTATAAAAGAGTGGAAAAAGTATATTAAAAAAGCCGGTAAAACCGCGATTATAATGGTAACCGACTTCGACCTTTTGTCCGTTCACGAAATAAAAACCGTTTGCGAGATTGCAAAAGAACTTAACGTAAAACTAAAAACTTCCACTTGCGTTTTATCGAGCGGCGGATTCGATTTCCAAGAAGACGGATTAAGTTGTTTGGATAATTTGCGGTATGAAATCGCTTCTTGCGCACCGTCCGCAAAAGATATCTTATCCACGTTTTTATGGGGCGCGGATACCGTGTCTTCACCGAACGTCATTTCGGCGATTAAAGATATTAAAAAATTGTTGGGTTGCGAATAATTATTATTCAACTAAAAACGGCGAAAGTCGGGCTATAAGCCTGTTTTTCGCCGATTTTTTATGGGGATAGTATAAAAATATATCGGGATGGAAAGACTTTGTTTAGCAATACGCTAAAAAAGGAGAACTATGAACCCATTTGAATTAAGACCAAAAAAACTTGACGATTTAATCGTGCCGCTTAGTAAAATTCCTCAAAAACCTTACGATAAACTCGAAGTAAGCCCATATACGAGAGTCCGACTTATTTTAGCGCAGGGGACGGAGTTCGAGGCTAATTGGAACGGTCATCAATTAGACCGAAGGGTGTATAACAACGATATTAGAAGACGCGTGGCTTTTATTCGAAGGTCGGAGCAAATTCAGCACAAAATGCTTGCTTCCTTAAAACCGCAAGACGAAAACCCTTTGGAAACCACTTTGGCGTACGAACAATTAGCGGTTGACTTAACCGCAATTTTAGCAAAACGCGCTAAAAATCACGTGGTAAAACAGCAACTTGATTTTGCCTTGCTGGAAGATTTCGACCACCTATATAGGTTTTCCGACATTTTAGAAATGGACGAGGGTAAAAATTTTGAATTATACCTCGGCGATTACACCGAAGTAATGCCGGGACGCCCGACCGTAGCGGAGTTCCGCCACCCCAACGACGACGTAAGGTTTGCTATAAACTCTTGCAAAAACGACCTTATTACCAATTTAGACGTCGGTATAATCACTGCAGCCGAACAGCAAACGATGAACTTTTATATGAACGTAGGAAGTTACTATCCGAACGAACTCGGTAGAAAAGCGTTTAGCGAAATCGCTTTAATCGAGGAACAACACGTTACCGGTTACGAAAGTTTGAAAGATCCCGATTTGAGTTGGTTAGAGTGTAACTTGATGCACGAATACACCGAGTGCTACGTTTATTATTCTTTATATCAAGACGAAAGCGACGATGCGATTAAGTCTTTATACGAAAGAATTTTCGAGCAAGAAGTCGCGCATCTTCACGAAGCCGCCGCACTATTAAAAACTTACGAGGGTAAAAGTTTTTGCGAAGTCATCCCCGACGGAAACTTCCCCGAACTTATTAAATTCGGCGAAAACATAAGTTACGTAAGGGAAGTGTTGAAAGAGGTAAATCATACCGCGGTAAAAGAAGGCTACGTCCCCGTGCGCGATTTGGACGGAAACTCCGACTATTATAAATACCAAAAGAAATTCGTCGGCACGGGCGTAAACAACCCCACGCACAAAATTATAGAAAAGTATATTAAGGAAAACGGAGAGGATTTGCGTTTTGAAACGGCGCCTCATCCCGTAAAAGAACTCAGAAACCGCAAAGTCGACGACCTTACCGTCGGTAGGGGCAAAGCCGCTTTCAGCCCTAAAAATAAGTAAAAACAACGTTTTACGCGGAGGCGTTTTGCCTCCGTGTTTTTGCGTTTTCATTGCGATAATCGACCTATAGAGGGACTTTTGCATACAAACGGTTGCACTAAATTGACGTTTAATACTTTGCATGAGACAAAAAACGAAATCGTCTACGGAGATGAAATAAACGGGTTCGGGCGAAATCTTCGGCGTTTCCCATTAGAGGAAAATCAAATCCGCCGTTTCATAGCCTTGCAAAGCAAGATTTCATCTACTTTGGTGGAGTTATTCCACCGAAGGCAGATTTAGTTAAAAAAAACACTTGCATAAAGCAAGTGCTTTTTCTGTGTGCCACTACCTATTTTGATACAAATTCGGACACTTATCAATTTTTTCGGTCACTGCTAAATTTTCGGGTCTATAGGAAGATACACATTATAAAGAAAAAAAATAATTTATTTATGCGAGTGCTGCTTTGAACTCCTTTTCACCCTCAAGACCGATTTTCAAACAAAAACCATCTGCCGTTTGCGTTCACCTCATCGTTATTTTTTGGCATAAGAAAAGCATAACTCACCGAGAAATTGCAACACAAATGACGCAAGTTCTCTATAAGCTGTGCTATAAATTAAAAAGGAGCAACTTATATAAAGTCACTCCTGAATTTCATTTTTTTCTAAGCAAATTTAACAATTTAGAAGATGTTATTTTTCTTCATAAGTCCAACCGTTAGTGAT
>CAZMOD010000027.1:22199-22589 GCA_964567885.1 uncultured Christensenella sp. | reverse complement strand
AAGTTGGAGATGGGCGCTTGCATAGAGCCGAGCATCTTCGCGATAAGTTCTTCCTTAGAAGGCATCGCGGATAACGCTTTAACGCCTTGTACGTCAACGTAAGTACCGTCAACGTAAGCGCTCTTAACTGAAATTCTATCGTTATACTTTTTACAAGCTTCAACAACGACCTTTGCGGCAGCCGTTTCGTCGCTACCGAAAGCAACGGCGGTAGGACCGTTTAAGTCTTCGTCAAAACAAGTGATACCTAGTTCGTTGAAAGCCTTTCTAACCATAGTATTCTTTAAAACTTGGTACTTGCAGTTGGCTTTACGGAATTCCGTACGGAAAGCCGTATCTTCGGCAACGGTAAGACCTTTATAGTTTACGAAAACTACGCTCTTAGCGGCT
>CAZMOD010000027.1:0-22189 GCA_964567885.1 uncultured Christensenella sp. | reverse complement strand
CTTCAACAATTTGCTTCTTGTTTTCAATATTTGCAGACAAGATTGGTTACCCTCCTATAATTATTTAAAGTGAGACGAAAAAAGCGTCTTCGCCAAAGTACGACGAAGACGCGCAAAAATAAGCATCTTAAAAATCATACCTCGGCAGGCGTCCCTTTAACGAAAGGGAACTTAAAACCGGCTTTCTTCGGCTATTTTATTTTCTATTGATATTGTAGCAAATTTTACTACGATATGTCAAATGATTTTAAGCGGAAAATTAGTTTTTAGCGGCAACTTTTATGCCGGGGCCCATAGTGGACGCTAAACTTACCGACTTAATGTATTGACCTTTAGCAGCGGCAGGTTTTGCCTTAACGATTGCTTCGTATAAAGCGGTGTAGTTTTCAACGAGTTTGTCTTTACCGAAAGACTTCTTGCCGATGGGGCAGTGAATAATAGCCGACTTATCGAGTCTGTATTCAACTTTACCTGCTTTAACGTCGTGAATAGCTTTAGCAACGTCCATAGTAACGGTACCGGACTTAGGGTTAGGCATCAAGCCCTTAGGACCTAAAACTTTACCGATTCTACCGACTACGCCCATCATATCGGGGGTAGTGATAACGACGTCGAAATCAAACCAGTTTTCTTTTTGAATTTTAGCAACCATTTCTTCGGCGCCAACGTAATCGGCACCTGCAGCGGTAGCCGCGTCAGCCTTTTCACCCTTAGCGATAACCAAAACCTTAACCGACTTACCGGTTCCGTTAGGAAGAACTAAAACGCCTCTAACTTGTTGGTCTGCTTGCTTAGGATCAACGCCGAGTCTTACGTGAAGTTCGACGGTTTCGTCGAATTTTGCTTTAGCGGTGGATAAAACGAGGTCTACCGCTTCGCCTACTTCGTAAGCTTTGGAACGATCGTAAGATTTTCTACTATCAACGTATTTTTTACCGTATTTCATAAATTTAAATCCTCCTCGTGGTTAAACGGACTTCTAATTATTTAAGCCCTCCCACGTTAATAATTATTCCTCGACGGTGATACCCATACTGCGTGCAGTACCAGCGATCATGCTCATGCAAGCTTCCAAGGAAGCGGCGTTCGTATCAACCATCTTAGTTTTAGCGATTTCCTCAACTTGAGCCTTCGTAAGTTTTGCAACTTTAACTTTGTTGGGAGTCGCGCTTGCAGATTCTAAGCCGCAAGCCTTTTTGATTAAAACGGGAGCAGGCGGAGTCTTAAGAATAAACGTGAATGAACGATCTTGATAAATGGTGATTACTACGGGAATAATAAGACCTGCTTGATTTTGCGTCTTAGCGTTGAATTCCTTAGTAAATCCCGGAATATTGATACCGTAAGGACCAAGGGTGGAACCTACGGGTGGGCCCGGAGTTGCTTTTGCAGCGGGTAATTGAAGCTTTACAACGGCCGTAACTTTTTTTGCCATAAACTTACCTCCATATACGTGGTATAAACAAGGCGCCTTAGGAAAAAGAATTTGACGCCTCTCCCACAACGCTATCGAAAATTCGATAACGACTTAAACTTATATTATATATAAATTGATGCGCGTACGCACGCGTACGCGCGCAAGTAAAATCGAATTGGTCGCCTAAAAATATTTAGGCTTCTTCGTTAATCCTCTCGAGTTCGACGAAACTAAGTTCAACGTCGGTTTCTCTTCCGAAAACTTCGACCTTAACGAGCGCTTTTTGAGTTTTAGGTTCTAATTCTTGTACGGAACCTACCATACCGACGAGCGCGCCCGATACTATTCTGACGTTGTCGCCAACCTTCATATCGACGTTTTCAACCCAATCGTCAAGGCGCATACGTTTGACTTCTTCGGGACTAAGCGGAGCGGGACGCCCCATAGGACCGACGAAGCCTGTTACGCCACGGGTATTGGTTATCAAAAACCAAAGGTCGTTATTGTAAACCATCTTTAAAAAGACGTAAGTAGGAAACTTCTTTCTTTTAACGTACTTCCTTTTACCGTCTTTTTCCTCGATGGTTTCCTCTTCGGGTATTCTGATTTCGTAAATCGTATCGCCGAGGTTGTTGTTTTCGATAAGTCTTTTTAAACCTTCCTCAACGATCGATTCGTAACCGGAATAGGTATGAAGCACATACCATTTTGCATTTTCAGCACTCATTTACGACACCTATTATTATTTACCGGCGAGTGATAAAAGGGCGGTTAGACCACGGTCTATGCCCGTAACTACTATAAGGAAAAATAAAACGACAACTAAAACGACGCCGGTTTGTTTTAATACCTTAGAAAATTTAGGCCAAGTTACCTTTTTTAATTCGGAAACCATGCCCGCAACTTTGGACTTAATCCATCTTCCGGCTTTTACGAAAAAATTAGGCTCCTTTTTAGCCTTCTTTTCCGTCATTTTTTTGCTTTGTACCTTATTCTCTTCCATAATTCACCTCGAAAATTCCCTTTTTGGGAGCGATACCGTAAACGAAATTACTTCGTTTCTTTGTGCTGAGTATGCTTTTTGCAGAACGGGCAATATTTGCTAAGCTCGATTCTGTCCGGAGTGTTCTTTTTGTTCTTATACACGTCGTAGTTTCTTTGACTGCATTCCGTGCATGCTAACGTAATTCTGGTTCTTACACCCTTTGCCATGTCTCTTGCCTTCCTAAAAAATTAACACCCCGCATCCGAGGTGCTTAGATATTTTACTATATTATATAATACTTGTCAAGTGTTTTTATTGACTTTTTGCAATTTTTTAATCCCGAAAGCCCCGTCGTCGATTTTTGGAAGGTCAAAAAAGCCCTTTTTAAAAATGATTTTCAAAAAAAGACGGCGTTTTTGGAAAAAGGCGCGAAATTACCGTCGGCTATATCGTATGAGCGATTGAAAACGCCTACTAAATATCGCGTAACCGCTTCGGTTTTACGAACGCGCGCCGCATTTTAGCGGGGAAAAATAAAAGCGGACGGGTTTCGTCCGCTTTATCGTTTAATTAACTTCCTTAACCGATGAATTATTCTTCAATCGCGTCGATATCGGTAACCGCGGTTTCGTCTAAAACGTCGTCGAGATCAACGTCAACGACGCCGCCGTTAAGTTTGGCTTGTTTCTTCGCTTCTCTTTCCGCAAGGAAGTCTTCTATAACCTTCATTGCGTCGACTTCGACGAACTTCTTGTTTTCAACCAGGCCGTATTTCGCCGCGCATTGGTCGATTAAAATCTTAGCGTATCTTACCGCACGCCCGGATTTTATACGAAGCATCGTGGGAACCGTTTCGTAAGTTACTTTATCCCTCATATCCTTACATCTAAACTTAGAATCCACTTCGGATATATCCATATTGAGGTAAAGTTTTAAAGTCTTGCCCGCAACCGATAACTTGACGAATTGCAAACGACCTTGGTTGATGGATTCGAATTTCTTGGAAATCCTTGCTTTAAGTTTTTTGAATCTTAAAGCGTAGTTCTTAACCTCGTCATATCTGTCTTGAATTACTTCGTCGGCAAGCATCATCTTTTGCGCGAAGTTCTTATTGACGTACTTGGGCGCAGGGACTTCACCTATAGCGTCTATCGCGGCAACCGTCGCTTCGGCGGGTGCTTCGACGGGTTCAGCGTCCGCTACCGCTACTTCTACTTCGGGAGCGATTTCCTCCACCGTTTCAACCGCTTCGACGGGTTCAACCGCTTCGACGGGTTCAACCGTTTCGACTACGGAAGGCTCTTCAATGGCTTCGAGTATAGTTTCCGCCTGAACGACGTTCCCCTCTAAGTCAACCTCAAGTTCTTCTAAGACAGCAAAAATTTTTCTTTTCATTTCGCCTTCCATAATTAATTAACCTCTCATACAAATAGATTGAAGCCTACTAAACTTCTACTCGATTAGTATTATATAATAAAAAAAGCAAAATATCAAGTAATATTGCAAAAATATTGAAAAAATTTTTTAAAATATTTGCCTCTAGGTCGATTTTTTTTGATTTTTTTCGTTTTTCGACCTTAAAATCCTTGCTTTTTATAAAAAATAGGACTACAATACGCTACTGTACGAAAAAACAATCATTAATCGACTTATAGCCCGATTTTCACTAAAGGAGTCATTTATATGGACGCGACTATAGAACTTTTACTTTCCCTCGCGCTTTTGCTTGCGGTAGGGCTTTTGCTCACGAGGGTTTGCAACCTTATTCACCTGCCGAACGTCACCGCGTATCTTTTGGCGGGCTTACTGTTAAGCCCCTACACCTTCGGCATAATCGACGAAAAACTAATATCTTCGTTTAGCGTGTTTTCGGAAGTCGCCTTGGGGTTTATAGCCTTCTCGATAGGATTTTGCTTTAAAGTTTCCCACTTAAAAACCCTCGGTAAAGGCGTGTTTATAATCACCGTAACTCAAGCGCTTTTAACCGCGATACTCGTGGACGCAGCCATGCTCGTTTTGTATTTTTGCGGGGCGGTGGAACTCCCCGTCGTGTTCGTCTTAGGCGCTATCGCGACCGCAACGGCGCCGGCGGCAACGCTCCTCGTCGTTCATCAATACAAAGCACAAGGTCCCGTAACCGATACGCTTCTTCCCGTAGTTGCAATCGACGACGCGATAGGTCTTATAATCTTTTCAATCTCCCTTGCCGTTTCGCAAACGATAGCAAGCGGCGCGGAATTTTCCGCGACGGTACTTTTGGACCCGTTAAGAGAAATCGGGTTATCCCTTTTAATCGGCGCGGCGCTCGGCTTTATAGTCGCCGGTAGCGTAAAAGTTTTCCACTCGAGGGCAAACAGACTTACCATTATCATATTGTGCATATTCGCGGGCGTTGCGCTTTCTAAATTGTGGGATTTATCCAGCCTTCTTTTATGTATGATGATAGGCGCTATTTATTGCAACTTCGATAGCCATACCGAGCCCGTAATGGACGTTTACGACCGTTGGTCGCATCCCCTATACGTTTTGTTCTTCGTGGTGTCGGGCGCGCAACTTAACGTAAGAATTTTATTGGAAGTCGGCGTCGTCGGAATAGTTTACATTTTATCGAGAGTTATAGGTAAATATAGCGGAGCGGCGCTCGGCGCAACTTTGGCGAAATCCGATAAAAACGTAAAAAAATACCTCGGCTTAACTTTGTTTCCGCAAGCGGGCGTTGCTATAGGTATGGCGCAAGTAGTAGCCGCGGACTTTCCCGCATACGCGCCGATAATAACCACCGTAGTTTTGTCCGCAACCCTCGTTTACGAGCTTATAGGCCCGTTAATCACCAAAGCCGCCCTTGAAAAAGCAGGTGAAATAACTATACCCAAAAAGTCCGACAAAAAAGAATCCGCCGAAAAAATCGCGTAAAAAAGCACCGAAAAAAACTTGCGAAACAAAGTCGTTATAAACGACGACTTTTAACGCGTATCTTCGGCACTAAAAAAACTTAACCCCATCCGAAAAGGCGTTGCCGCTAAAAGTTGCGGCAACGCCTTTTATACTGTCGTTTTTCACTTAAAAGAATTCCGCGTAGCGCTCTATAAGTCTAACGATTTCTTCATAAGTTATAAGTCCCTTGCCTACGGCAACTTTTAAATATTGCCCGTTAAAAGCATTAAAAATCTCTTCGGAAATTTGATACGATTCGTAAAATTCCTCGTACGTAAATAAACCGTATTCTTCTACGTCCGCTAAATACAAAGATTGATTTACGGTCATCGTTTCACCGTCGACCTCAAAAATATTCATAAACCCGCCTATTCCGCCGGGTATCGAAAGCATCCCGTTAACGTAATAGCACAAGTGTCCGTAAGTTACGGGGCTGTACGCAGTCGTGCGTTCGTTACTAATCGTAACGTCATTCAGCCTAACCCTCGTCCAATCAAAAGTTCCGTTTCCGCAAACGCTATAAAATTTCCCATTGAAAATCCGCAACAAAAAACGGTAATTAAAACACAAATTATAGCAATAAAAAACGACAAACTTTTTATATAATTCTTTTTCATCTTAACACCTCCGTAAACGTTATTTTTTGTTGTACTGTAAATCTTCTAATTCTTTTTCCATCGCCGCTAAGTATTTTTTAGACGCTTTTACGACAAAAAATAGTAAAAGCGATAAAGCAACGGCAATTCCTGCAAATAACGCACCCATTGCGTATTTTTGTACGCAAAAGGACACAAACGATATTACGCAAGGAAAAATAATTATGATTGGAAATAATATCGAGCCTAAATACAACCTTCTTTTTCGCCTTTCAATTAATTCCTTCAAATAACTTTTATCTTTCACAAAACAACGCCTCCCTTGCGTTCTATTTTGTCGCGTTATTTTTTCTCTTTCGTTTATCGATATTTTTATATTACGTTTTATTTTTTAAGGTTTCCAATTTTTTCGGTTTTTATACGGAAAACGCGTGGCAAAAATTATAACACGCCTAAAAAATATAATATTTTACGCGATAATGATTTGCTTAAAAATTTGCAAACATGTTTCTAGTTTCTTTTATTATATCATATCCGAAACGCCGTGTCAACGCCTATCGAAATCAAAAACGTTTTTTCATGTAAGCGTCGCACGCTAAAGTCAAGCGTTTTTACGAAATCACACCGCTAACGGCAAGGATTATTAACGGGTTTTTATGATACTTTTTCGTTTTTCGTAACGAAAAAGCCGCCGTAAAAAATTAACGACGGGCTTTTTAGGTACGTTTTATCGTTTTTATTTTTTGTATCGTGTTTTTTACTTTCAAAATTTTGCAAAAGAAAAACTTCGTATTTTACGCGTAATTTTACTATGACAAAATTTTTAATTACAACTTTCTTATATATTCCACGGCGGAAGTAGCGGCGATTGCGCCGTCGGACACAGCGGTGGTTAATTGGCGAATTTTTTTGTTACGGGTATCCCCCGCCGCAAACAAGCCTTCCGTTGAGGTTTGCATATTTTCGTCGACCAAAAAATAGCCGTCGTCGCTTAATTTTGCGACGTTTGAAAATTTTTGGTTGTCGGGGACTAAGCCTATCGCGACGAATACCGCGGGGACTTTTAAAAAGAAGTCGTCGTTATCTTTTATTCCGCGTACGGCAACGAGTTCGTCCCTTCCTAAAAAGTCGGTAACGCTAACGTTGGTTATCGTTTTAATATTTTCCGTTTTATTAACTAAATCGATATTAGCTTGGTCGCCGAAGTATTTGTCCGTAAGCGTTAAAACGTAAACATTGTTGCAAATTTCCGATAGCGAAAGCGCCGTTTGAAGGGCGGAGTTGCCGTCGCCGATTACCGCAACGTCCCTTCCTTTATAAAACGCCCCGTCGCAAATAGCACAGTAATAAACGCCTTTTCCCAAAAACTCTTTTTCAGATTGTACGGGTAAGTGCCTTTGTTTTACGCCGTTCGCGATAATAACCGCTTTTGCCGTGCGATTACACGCGTCGGTTTTTACCGTAAAAGTTCCGTCTGGGTTTTTTTCGACCGATTGTACCGTCTCAAGTTCGAAGTCGGCGCCTAAGTCCAAAACCTGTTCAAATAGCCTGTTAACTAAGTCGCCGCCCGATATTGAGCGATGCGTGGGAAAGTTTTCTATCTTGGGTGAAAGTGCGGCTTGTCCGCCGACCGATTCCGATTCCAACAAAAGAACCGATTTACCGTTTCTTAAAGCGTAAATAGCCGCCGTCATACCGGAAACGCCGGCGCCGACTATAATAATATCGAAGTCCATTAGGCGTTTTCCTCGATATATTTTTTAATGTTGGAAGGATTGACTATCATATCGATCTTGCCTTCTTTCTCAACTAATAACGTCGGGGCTTCCTTGACGCCGTTAGCCTTGAAAAAGTCAGCGTCGTCCTCGACGAACTTTTTCTCGTAACTTATCCCGTGCTTGTTTAAAATAAGTTGAACCATAGTGCACTTAGGGCAAGTTTTAGTCGCGCATAAAACGTATTTTACGTCGGTAATATTCGCGGCGGAAGGCTCGATTTTAACGTCCGCAGCCTTCGCACAGTCGCATTTAGGTTCGGCTTTTTCGCACGCGACGGAACTTTTTAAAGATTCTCCCGTAACGTTATAAACCTTCCTGTCTTTATATTCTTGGGACTTTCCGTCGTTCCAATTTTGAACGGGACGATAGTAGCCGGTGATTCTCGAGTACACTTCGGTTTTTTGACCGCAATGAGGGCAAGTGAATTGTTCGCCCGCAAGATAGCCGTGGTTTTTACAAACGGAATAGGTCGGAGACAAAGTGTAATAAGGAAGCTTATGGTTTTCGGCAATCTTCCTTACGAGCGTTGCCGCCGCCTTCCAATCGGGTAATTTTTCACCCAAAAACGCGTGGAATACGGTGCCGGAGGTATATAAAGTTTGTAATTCGTCTTGAATAGCAAGCGCCGAGAATACGTCGTCGGTATAACCTACCGGTAAGTGCGAACTGTTGGTATAGTAAGGAGTTCCGTTTTCGTTAGCCGTTTTTATATCGGGGTAACGTTCTTTATCGTGTTTCGCCAAACGGTAAGAAGTGGATTCCGCGGGGGTTGCTTCCAAGTTATATAAGTCGCCGTAAGCCTCTTGATAGTCGGAAAGTTTTTCCCTCATGTGCGTTAAAACTTCTTTGGTGAATTTTTGCGCTTTTTCCTCGGTTAAATCGCAACCAATCCAATTTGCGTTTAAACAAGCCTCGTTCATACCGACTAAGCCGACCGTAGAGAAGTGGTTGTTAAACGTACCCAAATAACGTTTGGTGTAAGGATATAAACCCTCGTCCATAAGTTTGGTAATAACGGTACGCTTGGTTTTTAACGACCTTGCCGATATATTTAAAAGTTTATCTAAGCGAGAGTAAAACTCTTCTTCCGTCTTGGATAAATAAGCGATTCTCGGCATATTGATGGTAACTACGCCGATAGAACCGGTGTTTTCGCCGCTACCGAAAAATCCGCCGGATTTTTTACGGAGTTCTCTTAAATCGAGCCTTAATCTGCAGCACATCGACCTTACGTCGCTCGGTTCCATGTCGCTGTTTATGTAGTTGGAAAAATACGGTGTACCGTATTTTGCCGCCATTTCGAACAATAATTTATTGTTTTCCGTTTCCGACCAATCAAAATCACGGGTTATAGAATACGTAGGAATGGGATATTGGAAGCCTCTTCCGTTGGCGTCGCCTTCTATCATAACTTCGATAAAGGCTTTGTTAACCATATCCATTTCTTTTTGACAATCTTTGTATTTAAACGGCATTTCCTTGCCGCCGACTATAGCGTTTAATTCCGCCAAATCGTTAGGAACTACCCAATCGAGCGTTACGTTGGAAAACGGTGCTTGCGTACCCCAACGGCTGGGCGTGTTTACGCCGTATATGAAGGATTCTATTGCTTTTTTAACTTCGCGATAACTTAAATTATCCGCTTTTACGAAAGGCGCAAGGTAAGTATCGAAGGAAGAAAACGCTTGCGCGCCCGCCCACTCGTTTTGCATTATGCCCAAAAAGTTTACCATTTGATTGCATAAAGTCGCTAAATGGCTTGCCGGGGACGACGTAATTTTACCCGTTACGCCGCCTAAACCTTCTTGGATGAGTTGACGAAGCGACCAACCCGCGCAGTAACCCGTGAGCATAGACAAATCGTGAATATGAATATCCGCGTTTCTATGCGCGTTTGCGATTTCTTGATCGTAAATTTCGGAAAGCCAATAGTTTGCGGTTATCGCGCCGGAGTTGGATAAAATCAAGCCGCCTACCGAATACGTTACGGTGGAGTTTTCCTTAACGCGCCAATCGGCAACGTTTAAGTATCCGTCGACGATGGACTTGTAGTCTAACATCGTAGCCTTCATGTTGCGGATTTTTTCCCTTTGCTTGCGGTACAAAATGTAAGATTTTGCGATGTCGCCGTATCCGGATTTAATCAAAACCTCCTCAACGCTGTCCTGTATATCTTCAACGGCGATTTTACCGTCTTTTATTTTGCTTGAAAAATCGGAAGTCACGTTAAGCGCTAATAAATCTATTACGCCGGGGTGATAATCCTTTTCGGTTGCCTCGAAGGCTTTGGTGATTGCCGAAGTGATTTTTGAAATATTAAAATCCACTTCTTGTCCGTCTCTTTTGACTACTCTGTACATATCTTCTCCTTTTATGAATATAACGTTTTAGCCGCCGAAAACTTCAAGTCGTCCGAATATCAAAACTTAAATACGCCCCTTGGGGTTAGAAAAAGCCGCCTATAAGCGAACGGTTGACTTTTACCGACAAGTTATATCCCGTAAGAAGAATTTTTATCTCCCGACAAAATCTTTGCAAAATTAAAATTTTGCCGTAAAAACGTAGTTTTTACACTTCTTAGCATTATCGAATATGATATTTATCAACCGCGCGTACAGGCAAGCTTTTTTAAAAAAGACTATCTTAGCCTTACAAACACGCTTAAATTTTCGGTGCCTTTATATACTATCACAACTTGCTTTCCTTAGTCAAGCGGATTTACTTCGATTTTTAAAATATTTTACTACATTTTGTGGTCGGCAAAAAAATAAAAGCACAACATCTTGTGCTTTTTGTGAATTTTTGTATATACGGTGTATATGCGGAAATTTGATATATTTTGCAAGATTAAATACCGCGAATTTGCACTTTTTCAACTGTTTTTGAAACGACTTTTGCATAACTATTCAAAAGGGCTTTATCAGGCTGTGTAAACGTGCCGCACAAAACGTCCCCGCTGTCCGCGTACGCTTGCAAAAAATATTTTTTCGCGCCTTTTATTTCTTCGGCTATTTTGTAAAAACAGTTTTCGTCGAAAAGTTCGTTGCAAACGGTGGTCCTGAATTCGTAATCGACTTTTCCTTCTAAAAGTATTTTTACCGACTTTTTTATAGGCTCTACCGAAAAGTCATTAACGCCCACCGTCAAAGGGTAACGCTCCAAGCAATTTTTAATATCCATCGCCACGTAGTCGACGAGTTTGTTATCTATCAAGGAAGACAATTTTTCGGGGTTAGTGCCGTTGGTGTCGAGTTTTACCAAAAAGCCCCTTTTCTTTATATTATATATAAAATCTTCGATATCCGGTTGCAACAAGGGCTCTCCTCCCGTAACGGTTACGCCGTCGAGAAGGTTTTTCCTTCCGTCTAAAAACTTGAAAAATTCTTCGGTGGAAATTTGATAATCGTCCCCCGCCCTTTTTTCGACGAGCGAAGCGTTGTGGCAAAACGGGCAACGCAAATTACACCCGAAAGTAAAAACCGTGCAAGCGCACTTTTCGGGGTAATCGAGCAGCGTAAGTTTTTGCAATCCTTTTATAATCATAGTCGTCCTTTTCTTGCGGATTTTTAGATAAAACGCCGCGGTTAAAAACTATTTTAATAAACTAAGGAAGATTTCGTTAAGTTCCGCCCAAGACTTTTGCTTTTCGCAAGGAAGTTCTTTTATAAGCCCTTCTATCCTAACGAAATTTTCTTCGATATATCGGTTTACGTTATCTAAGCGTTTGCCGGTCGCGCCCTCCGGACTGTTGACTTTTAAATCGAGAAGTCTATCGACGTCGGCTTTTATCCCGTCGTCCAAATATTCCGATAGGTCGGAAAAAACATCGGAGGCGGAGTTTGTTTCTTTATACCCCACTCGCACGCAAGAAGCGGTCGTAAAACGTAAAAATATTTTTTGCACTTTACCGTTTCAATTTTTAAATATATAAAACGCACGTCGTAATCGCTATCGGGCGAAGCAAATCCCCAAGCGCGACTTCACGATTCCACGCAATGCAAAAATTTAACCTTTTCGGTCTTTTCAACTTCTTCTAACTTTCCTAAAATTGTTCTGCGCACGTCCGTTTTTTCCCTCTGCTAAATTTTTCTTTAAACTATTTTAAGAACTTTTTTATCAAGCGGTCGTTAAACTCTTTATAAGGTTGATAGCGCATATTAAGGTCTATTTTTGTGCTTTTGTCGATAACCGACTTGTAGTGGGTAAACGTTTCGAAACCGTATTTTCCGTGATACCCGCCCAAACCGCTTTCGCCGAAGCCGCCGAAAGGCATATACGGGGTTGCAAGATGAATAACCACGTCGTTAACGCACCCGCCGCCGTAACGGCAAGTTTTTACCAAACCGTCGGCAAGCATTTTGTCCTCGGTAAACACGTAAAACGCCAAGGGCGACGGATTTAAGTTTACTCTGTCCAAAATATCCCCGACGTCGCGATAGGTTAAAATCGGCAACAAAGGTCCGAAAATTTCCTCTTTCATAATAGCGTCGTCGTCCGTAACGTTATCGAGCACGGTAGGCTCTATTTTGCGGCTTTCTTTATCGAATTTTCCGCCGTGCACGACTTTTGTTTCTTCGATTAAGGCAACTATTCTATCAAAATGCTTGTCTGTGATTATTTTTCCGAAACAGTCGTTTTTTAAAGGCTCGGCGCCGTATTGACGGACTATTTCTTTTTTAATTTCCTTTATTAAATCGTCTTTTACGCTTTCGTGAACCAAAATATAATCGGGCGCGACGCAAGTTTGCCCCGCGTTTAAAAACTTGCCGAAAACTATCCTTCTTGCGGCAAGCGGAAGTTTAGCCGTCTTATCCACCACGCAAGGGGATTTTCCGCCGAGTTCCAAAGTTACCGGCGTTAAAAATTCCGCCGCCTTTTGGTAAACGAGTTTTCCTACCGTCTTTCCGCCCGTAAAGAAGATATAATCGAATTTAATATCGAGAAGCGCGGCGTTTTCGGCGCGGCCGCCCAATACCACGAAAACCATTTCTTTCGGGAAAACCTTCGTTATAATCTCGGTCATAACCAAAGAGGTTTTCGGGCTGTAATTGCTCGGCTTTAATAAAACTACGTTGCCCGCCGCGATAGCCTCGACTAACGGCTCCATCGACAATAAAAAAGGATAGTTCCACGGACTCATTATCAAAACCGAGCCGTAAGGAGAAGGAACGCGGTAACTTTTCGCCGCAAATTGAGATAACGGCGTTTTCACCCTTTTTACTTTGGTTAGTTTGGTTAGATTTTTAAGCAAATAAGATATTTCGTCCAAGGTAAGCCCTATTTCGCAAAGGTAACTTTCGCTCGGAGACTTTCCTAAATCTTCGTATAAAGCGTCCTCTATGTCCTTTTCCCTTGCGATTATTTCGTTTTTAAGGGCGACGAGATATTGACGGCGGTTTTTCACGCTTAAAGTTCTGCCGTTCAAAAAGTATTCGCGCTGAACGTTTACGATGTTTTCTATTTCGGTTTTAGTCATAATTATTCCTCTAAAAACGGGGCTATAAGCCCATTATCTACAATTTTAGTCTTTAAACGAACGGCGGAAGAATTCTATGCGATTTTTAAAAGCCGCTTTAGTTATATCGCAATCCACGCAGTCGAAGCCGTGCATCGCTCTTTTTATCGTGGAACATTCCACCCTAACCCCGTGGCTCAAAAAATAAGAAGCAAGCGCCAAACCTTCGTCTTTTAAGCAGTCGTATTCGGCGACTTCTATATAACAAGGCGCGTCCGACAAAGTAAAATCTTGCATCAAAATTTTTTCGTAGTTAGCGGAAACAAAATCTTTTCCGTCAAAATAATAATTCCACATTTTTTCGTTTAACCGAGAATTCCACGTAGGCGTGTCGATAAACGTTTTTTTGCTTTCGGTGTCTAAATCGGGATCGACCACGGGATAAATAAACGCTTGACATTTTAAGTCGTAGCCCTTAGTTTTGGCGTAACGACTGAGTTTTGCCGCCAAGTTGCCGCCCGCGCTATCGCCGACTACGCCTATTTTGTTTACGTCGACTAATAAATCGCCGTAATTTTCAAAAACCCAATCGAGCGCCGTGCACGCGTCGGTTTCCGCTTGCGGAAAAGGATTTTTAGGTGCTAAACGATAATCGACGAAAAGAACCGCCGTACCGCAACTCCTTAAATACTCCAAGCCCGCTTTATAATGGCTTTTAAACGCGGGAAAGCAAAATCCGCCACCGTGCAAAAAGATAAGGCAAGGGAAATTTTTACCTTCCTTAGGTCTTATATAATGACCGGAAAATCCGCCTAAATCGAACCTGTCGAAAACGACGTCCTTTTCCTTTTGTAAAAGTTTGTAGCAGTTTTTTACAAGTCCGCCGCCCACGCTTATAGCGCTTTTAGAAAACGGAGGCTTAAACTTACCCATAAAACCGAATTCTTTAGATATATCGTATTTTTTATTCATAAAAGTCACCCTATAAGCCCGTTATCGGCATTTTTTAACGAAATAAGTTCGTCGGCGAGTTTTTCTAACGCGTTAGTGGATTCCATAGATAAAGCCGATAAAATTTTTACTTCCGTTTGGGCGTAAACTAAATTTTTACAGTTTTGTAAAGCGGTTTTCATAACCTTTGCGGCGTTAGGCGCCCACGAACCGTTTTCTATAAACGCCACCGTCCTGTTTTTATAATCGCGCTCTACTATCCTCGTCAAAAAGTCGCTTACAAACGGGAAAACGCCGTTGCAGTAAGTCGGGCTTGCCAAAACGAGTCTGTCGTATCTAAAAGCGTCCTCAATAGCCTCAGCCATATCACAACGCGCTAAATCGAAAACGCTAACCGTTTCGCCGCGTCTTTCAAGGCTCTCTTTCAAAAGGTTCACGGCTTTTTCGGTGTTTCCGTAAACGGAAGCGTAACAAATCGTAACCCCGCTATCTTCCGCCTCGTAATTCGCCCATTTTTTATAAAGACTGAAATATCCGCTCAAATCACCGCTTAAAACGGGACCGTGCAACGGGCAAACTGTCTTTATATCCAACTTTTCGGCTTTTTGCAAAAGGTTTTTAACGGGTACGCCGTATTTAGCGACTATTCCCGTATAATAACGACGCGCCTCGCACGCCCAATCGCCTGGGTCTTCTTCACCCGTTACGGCGCCGAACTTTCCGAAAGCGTCGGCGGAAAACAAAACCTTTTCGGTGCTTTCGTAAGTTACCGTGACTTCCGGCCAATGAACCATCGGCGCGAAAACGAAGTTTAGTACGTGACTACCTATTCCCAAAACGTCTCCGTCCGAAACTACTACTTGACGGTCCAAAAACTGACAACCGAAAAATCTTTGCATCATCGCAAAAGCCTGCTTATTCGCCACTATTTTTGCGTTTTGATAGCGCTGCATAAACCTTACGACGCTTCCCGAATGATCGGGCTCCATATGGGAAACTACCAAATAGTCCGGTCCTCTATCCCCCAAAACCTTTTCTAACTTGTCAAGCCAAACGTCCGTAAACCGAGCGTCTACCGTATCCATAACCGCAATTTTAAAGTCTATTATAACGTAGGAATTGTACGCCATACCGTCAGGAACGGCGTATTGCCCTTCGAATAAGTCTATATCGTAATCGTTTACGCCGACGTATTTTATATCTTTTGAAACCAACATAAATCACCGTGGAAAGGCTAAAAAACCTCTTGCTTTTTTCGCCTTGCCGTTTAAATATCTTTATCGTCGCTATTATATTGCATTACGCCGAAAAAGTCAATAATATTACCCCCGCTTTTACAAAATGAACGGCGTTCGCTTTTAGCAATAACGCCCACGCACTTAAAAAACGCCGCTTTAACTAACGACTTGCAAGTTAAAGGGCGTTTATAATATTTAGTTTTAACAATAGTACGCTATTTAAAAAGGGTTAAAAAACCTTGCTCGAAACAACTCGGGAAAACGAAAGTTTTCTCCCCCGCGGAAAACGAAACTTTGATATATTTCCGCGATTTATCAAAATTAGAAATCACCCCTTCGCCGAATTTTTTGCGCGCAACCTTCGTGCCTATCACCACGAAAGATAAGTCAATTTCGGTTTTTGCGAACTCTTTAACGTCTTCCCTTTTTAAGGCATAGGTTTAATCATCAGTTTCTAGCATTAACAATATATTTAGAATTTTTGTAAGTATTTGCAATAATTCTAAATAAGCAACCGTTTTATTCTAAAAGTATAAATCGACCACCCTGCGCAGCCGATTTTACGAATTTCCGTTTGATTGATTTTTATTAATCAATAAAGATATTTTTCTTGTACTAAACCAAACGTATATATTATAAACAAAAAGAGAGAACGAAACGGTTTAATCCGAAACATTCTCTCTTTTTCGTTGGTGAAGTCGTGTTTCACCCGGTGAAGTTTGTGCCGGTGCAAAAGCGAAGTCGTTTATATTAACGAGACGCTTTTTATATTAACAAACTGCCTTCTAAAGTGTCCACGACACGGAAAATTTGCGTTTCGTGTCCGCTTGTTGCGTCGACGTAGATATAATATGAAGAATCTTCGTAGGTTCCGAAAACTTCGTACGCTAAAACTTCTTTACGCTCTCCCTTAGGGATTAAGCAAAGACGCGTCGCCAAAACCGATAAGTCGGTCGATAAGCCCGTTATCGCCTGTTTTTGGGTGATTTTAGGCTCGCCTATTTCACGCGGGCGATGATTTAAAAGATAAGCGGTTGAGTCGAAACTCGAAATTATTCCGCGCTCTTTACAAACGGTAACTTTAACCATATCGTTGTAAACGATTACGCCGCCTTGGTTATAGCAATAATTGATATAAGCGGTCGCGCCGTTTTCAGTTGCCCATACGGCGGTCATATCGTCAAAGCCGATTTCGGTCAAAAAGTCTTCGGCGATAGCGATACATTGTTCTAAACTATAGTTTCGTTCGGCGCAGTCGGCGTAGTGGTCGAAAGTTACCAATTTGCCGCCTTTTTTGGACAACGTAGCGTAAATTTCGCCGCCTAAAACCTCTCCCTTAACGGCGTAACAATCGATTTTACCTAACGATTCGCCGTCGATTTCGACGTTTTTAAGGTCGTATTTTGAAAACACGCTTTCAAACCTTTTCTTGGCTTCGGAAGGTGAAACGTCTTTACCCTTTATTTCAACTTTTTTATCTAACGAATCCGAAAAAGGTCCGTCGTAAATCAGTTTGGGGTAATCTACCGCGCGGCTTTCGAGCTCGTTGAATTTTTCTAAAAAGATATTATCGCCGTTTTCGTTAAAAATTGTTTTAAAATCGAATTCCGCACCCATATCTACGGTAAGTTTAGCAAGTTCTTCTTTTAATACGCCGCTCCTTAGATATAAAGAATTTAAGTTTTCTAAGTCGCTTTTTGACAAAGAATCTCCGTCTATAAGCCTGTTATTGAGGTATTTTGAGTAATCGGCAACTTGGTTTAAATACTTGGTCGTGTAATACTTCGACTCGTCTTTTAAAGGTATTCTCGAAATATCTTCCGCCGCCAAACTTGCTTCGGTGGATAGGTTTACGAGAAGCCTTTGCTTTTGCCCGTCGTCGTTGGAAACCATAATTTTCGACATCGTCACGTTCATATTATCAACGTAATCGACTAAACTATAGTAACTTTCGGCAACCGCAACGCTATCGGTTATCGGCGCGATTTCAAAGATATTGAAAATGCTCATCGTAAACAAAGTCGCCAAAACCAGCGTAGAGCACCCGAGCGCTATTACCGCCGCAAGCCAACCGCCCAAGCCGCGATTTCTTTTTTCCCTTGCGTTCTGCATTTTGTCTTTTCTTTTTTGCTCTTTCAAAGCCCTTTTATCTGCGAGTTTTTGTCTTTTTAAAGAGGCTTTTTCTTCTCTTATTTTAATCCTCGCTTGACGCGCTTCCGACCTTTCTTTTAATTTAGCCTGCTTTTCGGCGGCAATGCGTTTTTCGCGTTCTTCCCTGCTTTCGTGCCTTAACGCGTCGCGGCGGGCAAGGCGTTCTTCTTTTCTTCTTAATTTTTCCGCCTTGTATTCTTCGCGGCGCTTGCGTAAAACTTCCTTTTTCGCTTTTTTAGCCTTTTCTATCTCTTTCTTGCGCTTTTCCCTTAAAGCCTTTCTTTCTTGAATTTTTTCACGACGGGCAATAGCCTCGACCTCCCTTTTTTTGCGCATTTTTTCTTCGTCTAAAGACTTGTTTTTGGGTCTTTCACCGTTTGTTTTTCTTGTTTTTGTAGCGGTTTTTTCCACGTTATCGGACTTATATCCCGACTTTTTGCTTTTAGAGGGTTTGTTATCCTCGGTTAAATTTTCAACTTTTTCTATCGCGTTGTTTTTCTCTCCCATATCTTTTCCCCCTTATATAGCGAAAACGTGGTTTCCGATCGTCGTGGTTACTTTTCTCGAATAAATCCACGCGCTGGTAGCCGTTTTAGGATTATAGTAATACAAAGCCCCGCCGGTAGGATCCCAACCGTTTATAGCGGCCTTTGCCGCGTTATACGCCGTTTGGTTTGGCGTATAGTTTATTTGTCCGTCCATAACCGCCGTAAACGCGTACGGTTGATAAACTACCGCGGAAACGGTGTTCGGGAAAGACGAACTTTTTATTCTGTTAAGAACGACCGCCGCCACTGCGACTTGTCCGGTGTAACTTTCCCCTCTTGCCTCGCCGTAGATTACGCGTGCAAGCAAAGTTACGTCCGCGCTCGAATATTTGCCGACGCCACCCGACGAATTATTCGTGCCGTTAGACAGCGCGCTTTCCGAAATCCCTAAAGCCGCCAACGTTTTTTTGCCCACTATGCCGTCGGCGGTTAAGCCGTTCTTCTTTTGGAAGTATATAACGGCGGCTTTGGTTTCTTTTCCGTAAATACCGTCTACCGAACCTTTATAATACCCCCATCGTTTAAGTTTAGTTTGCACGGTTTTTACGACTTCACCTTTGCTGCCTTGTTTTAATACCGCTGCGGCTACGTAAACTTCCTCGTGCGAATTCTTAGTCGCTATAACCGTTTGCGTAACGCCTATACCGAGCGATACTAAGCAAAGAACTATAGCAATTACAGTCAACCTTTTTTTCATTTATCCTCCTTGTCTTAACTTTTTGAAAAAATCGGCTATCACCGAGCGATACTCCACCTCTTTATCCGTAAAACAAAGCGGCGGAAACACTACGCACCACCAATTATCGCCTTTACCTTCTCCAAGCTCGATTATAACCGCGTCGTATACACCGGCTTCAAGCGTCAAATCCCCGTACACCCTGGTCGGAAATTCTTCCTTTTTTACGCTTATTTTTGAGACGTAATTAAAGCCGTTTTGCTTCAAAAAGCCGTCTATAAGCCCGTTAACGGCGGTTTTTGAGTTTTCGATAACGGATATCGCTTCCTCTTTCGAACGTGCGTTTTCTATTATCGGGGTAAGGTACGAAACCACTAAATCTTTAACCTGATATTTTATATCTTGATCGATTTTTTCATTGGAATTAGCCCGTACGTGTATCCTTAAATACTCGGTTTCTTCGGCGCTTCCTTTAAAAATTACCGCCGACAACACTATTATGAGAATAAGCGCGAAAGTTATACCTAATTTTTTCATTTCTTCTACCTTCCTTTAAATTTGCGTTTCGTTATTTTTTTGATGACGGTATAAATTATTGCCGTGTATTTTCACTTTTATACTTTCTAAACACTCTTTTTCGCAAAAAGAAAAGACGAGCCTAAGCCCGTCTATAACTATTATATTTATTAAAAATCAATCGTCCTCGTACAGTTTTGCAACGGTTAAAACGTATTCTTTTACTTCCTTGACTAAACTATCCGGCGCGATAACTTTCATCTTAGAGCCGAATCCGCACACCCAAGAAAAAAACTGCGGACTGATTTGCACCGTTTCATACAGTCTTACTTTATCCCCGACTTTTTTTAACGCGATGTCTTCGCCGAACTTATCCATAACCGAGCCTATAAGCCCGTTATCGAACTCTAACCCGACGGTTTCCTCTCTTCCGGTAAACATTCCGAAAACCTCTTTATGGTGTGCTTTTAAGTTGAAACTTTCGCTTAAAGCGTTCTTTAAAATATCGTGCCGCGTAACGAAAACGCCCGTCATGCGGTCGATGCGGTAATGGTTTATCGTCGGATGAAAATCGTCGTAACAAACCAAGTAATAGTTATCCATCGTGTATACCATCGAAATAGGATTTACGTAATATTTTTTGCCGTCGCGACGGAATACGCGATTCAAATTTTCATCGTAGTCAAAGTACGAAAACCCTATTTTTTTGCCCGAAGTAATAGCCCGTTCTATCTCGTCGATATTATAAAAGACAACTTCGTTACTATGCTTAGTCGTATTGTATTCAATAAGGTTGTTTATTAAAAGTTCACCGCGATGGCTTCCCGCAAGGTCGGCTATTTTATCCAACAAAACCGTAGTTTTTTTGTTTGTGATAAAACTTGCCGCAGTAACCGCGTCCATTAAAATACGAATTTCGGGAAGATCGAAACTTCTGTCCGCGACGTAATACCCCGAAGGTTTTCCCGGAGAAGTTACGGTGATTACTTCAAAACCGTTGTCGTTTAAGACTTTTATATCGGCGTAAACGGTGCGCCTATCGCAAGGTATACCTTCTTCGGTTAGTTTTGCGATAAGTTGCGGCGTCGTTATAGGATTGTCCTCGTCCGTTTCCCTACGCAATATTTCAAGCATTTTGACTAATTTGATTTTCGTACGATTGTTTTTTTCCATAATTATATTTTAACATATTTTGCCGATAAAAGCATATGATTTATCGGTCGTTTTTATAAAAAACGCCGTAACGAAAAAATTAAAGAAAATTTTTCTTCGACACTTGACAAACGATTATCAACGAATTATGGTGTTCTAATTCCACCGACAACACTTATTGGATGAACACCCCTGAGTTATATTATAAAGACGGCAGTTACGATGAAGTTGCAACGCCTCGCGGTGGAGATATAATATGTTACTTTGATAATAACGGGACTGAAAACGATTACAGCGACGACATAAATTTACACTTAGGCATAGTAGTTGCTTTTAACTCAGAAATTGCAATAAATAATGTTTGCGGCAGTTTCAATCAAGTAACAGTAAACTCAAAATGGAGTAGCACCGGATTATATCAACAGAGTTAAGACTATTGTCCATACACGAGTCCGTATGGAGGGACTGCAGATTACGTAAAATATTATCGCAAACATACTCACAATTATTCAGATCATTACTGTGCGTGCGGAAAACACACGTCAACGCATGATTATCATAAACCTTACACATGGCTAAATAAAACACAACACAAAGCCACTTGCGGTTGTGGCGAAACAATCAACCAAGGTCACGCGATACCTAGTAGCTCAGCCGGAGCAGGTAATGCTCGTTGCTTATTCTGTCAAGGAAGAGCCGTCATAGGTTTTATCGAAATAAACTCAACGTCTATCTTTTATTACTCTCAAAACGGAAGTTTTGTTTTACCAAACGGTATTATAATGCTCATGGATTCGGATATTAATGATTATATCAACGGTACTTTATTATTCTTCGATAAATCTCAATCCGTGATTTAAAACAACTACATAAAAATATAAAGACAAAAAGGTTTGAAAAAATATATTATTTAAACGAAAAGCACCGATAATCGACCTATAGGGCGATTATCGGTGCTTTTCTATGTTTTAGTTAAAGCATGAAAAGGCTGATACGTCAATTAAAATACGAATTTCGGAAAGATCGAAACTTCTGTCCGCGACGTAATACCCCGAAGGTTTTTCCGGGGAAGTTACGGTGATTACTTCAAAAAACGTTGTCGTTTAAGACTTTTATATCGGCGTTAAAGTTTGGAAGCGGCGGCTGAGTCTAAAATAAAAGTACAGTCGTTATGACGTTGAAGAACGCTTGCCGGGCAAGCGGGCGAAACGGGAAGGCTCGTCGCGTTATAAACCGCTTGCGCCTTTTCTTCGCCGCAAGCCAATAAAACTATCTTGTTTGCGCTAAAAATTTCGTTTATCCCCATAGTCAACGCTTTTTTAGGAACCTCGTCTTCGCTATTAAAAAGCCGCGCGTTATCCTTTACGGTTTTTTCGGTCAAATCAACCAAGCGCGTTTTTCCGTCGAAAGGAGAAAAAGGCTCGTTAAAAGCAATATGTCCGTTTCCGCCGATGCCTAAAAGTTGCAAATCGCGCTGTTTTTTTGATAACAAATCGCTATAATCAAGGCAAGCGGCGTCCAAATTTTTGGCAGTGCCGTCGGGGATAAAAGTACTTTCTAAATTGATATCGATAAAATCGAATAAATTTTTCCTCATAAAATACGCGTAACTTTGCGGATGAGTTTTTTCAAGCCCTACGTATTCGTCAAGATTAAAAACCGTTACTTTTTTAAACGAAACTCTTCCGTTTTTATACGCTTTTACGAGATTTTTATATAATCCGAGCGGCGTAGTTCCCGTCGCAAGCCCTAAAACGGAGTCGGGCTTTTTCTTCAACTCTTTCTCGAAAAT
>CAZMOD010000026.1:0-23003 GCA_964567885.1 uncultured Christensenella sp. | reverse complement strand
CTATCTTGACGACGTGCCTAAAAACTTCCCGGCGGCCTTACGCGCGGAAAAAGTTATAAAACGTGCTAAATATTGCGGTTATCCCGTGGGTGATAAGGCTTCTTTAGTAAAAGAGATTGAAACCGTCTCGAAAACGCTTTTAGATAGCGAATTTAAAGAAGTCGACTTAAAACGACTGATTTTTACGGTGATAGCGCTTATAAAATCTTGCGGCGAATCCGCCGAAGAAGTCATTTCTAACGCTACTCGTGATTTTATAGAAGAGTTTTCCAAAGTGGAAAATTTGATAAAAAACGACGGCTTAGTGATGAAAAATTTGGACGAAAAACAAGTGGAAGAATACTTTAATGAAGTTAAAAAGTCTTGATATAGGTCGATTATCGATAAAAAATAACGTATTTTTGGCACCGCTTGCGGGCTTTACGGATTTTGCCTTCCGTCAAATTTGTTACGAGATGGGCGCAGGTCTTTGCTTTTCCGAAATGGTTTCAGCAAAAGGGCTTTTATATAATAGCGAAAACACGAAGGCGTTGTTATACACGACGCCAGCCGATTATATTAAAGCCGTCCAACTTTTCGGTAGCGAGCCGGATATTATGGAAACGGTCGCAAAATCCGAAGAATTAAAAAATTTTGATATAATCGATATAAATATGGGGTGCCCGGTGCCTAAGGTTTTCAATAACGGCGAGGGTTCAAAACTTATGGAAAATCCCGTTTTAGCAAGAAGTTTGGTGGAAGCCGCCGCTAAATCGGGTAAAGAAGTAACCGTAAAAATGCGTTTAGGGATTGAAAAGGATAAATTTCTTGCGCTCGACTTGGCGAAAGCCGTCGAAGACGGCGGCGCTAAACTTATTACGGTGCACGGAAGGTATCGTGAAGATTATTATAGCGGAGCGTGCGATTTTGGAAAAATAAGCGAAGTCGTAAACGCCGTAAAAATCCCGGTTATAGCAAACGGCGGGGTGTTTACCAAAGAGGATGCCGACGTTACTATGGAAAAAACGGGTGCGGCGGGCGTTATGCTTGCGCGTGGCGCGCTTAACCGTCCGTGGCTGTTTTCCGAGATCGCAGGCAAGCAAGTCAAGGATAAAAAAAGCGTCTTAAAACGGCATATAGACCTACTTTTGCAAAAATATCCCGATAAATACGTGGCTATAAATATGCGTAAACAAACGGCTTTATACCTTGCGGGGCTTAAAGACGCCAAAAAGTACAAACAAAGGGCTTTCGAAGCGACTACCACCAAAGAACTTAAAGCCATTATAAACGAACTCAATTTGTAACCTAACTAAAAAGTCTTTCATAAAGTTATAAGTATGAAAGAAAAGATAAAAGTTTATTATTCCCGTTTTTTCACCACTCGTAGCACCGAAGTTTTTAAAAATTGCGACCTCGTGATTTTCGGCAGAAAAGCGTTCCCCGAACTCAATTATCGCAAAGAACTTAAAGGCGGCGGCGATATAATATCTAAAATGAAAAGTTTTTCTTTAAAAACTTCCGCGCCGTGCTTGTTTACGCTAAAAACCGACGACTACGGACGAATTAAGCGTAGCGTATTCGTTTACGAAAAAGGAAAGCTTTCGGCAATAAGCGACGCAAACCTTCCAAAAATCGGCGAATCGTCGTCGCTTGGGTATAAAGTTGTAAAAACGTCGATTGGCAAAATCGGCGTTTGCGTGTCCGACGATTTAAAAAATCCCGATTGCATAAAGGCGTTAAGTTTGTGTGAAAGTCAAATAATCGTAAATCTTTACGCGGATATTTACGATTTTAATATGCAAAGTTTAGTGCCGTCGCTTGCGTACGTTTACGGCGTTCCGATAATTTCTTGCGGAGCGCACGGCGTTATTTCGGCAAGCGCGAAAGGCAAGACGGAATATTGCGAAAACTTAGAAGAGGACGACTTTTTTTGCTCCATAAAGCGCGAAGTAAAAGAGGTGTCCGTAAAGACTTACCGAAATTAAAAAAACTTAAAGGAAGTATTACTTATGAAATTAAATATCGTTTTAGTCGAACCCGAAATCCCTCAAAATACCGGCAATATCGCAAGGACTTGCGCGGCTACGGGGTCGAAACTTCATCTCGTACGTCCGCTTGGATTCGAAGTAACCGACAAACAACTTAAAAGGGCGGGATTAGACTATTGGCATCTTTTGGATATAGAATACCACGATAGTATAGACGAACTTTTAAAGTTTTACGACGGCTCGAACTTTCATTTCTTTTCTACGAAGGGAAGATTGGTGTATTCCGACGCTACTTTTAAAGACGGCGATTATTTGGTTTTCGGAAAGGAAACGCACGGGCTTAACGAATTGCTTTTAGAAAAGTATTACGATAACACGGTAAGAGTGCCTATGATAGACGACGCTCGGTCGTTAAATTTATCTAACACGGTAGCCCTTGCGACTTACGAAGCGCTCCGTCAAAATAAATTCGAAGGCCTTTTAACCGAAGGGCATTTAACGGGAAGAAAATGCTGAAAATATAAAAATTACGCGTAAAATCGTCGCAAGATAAAGCGGCGGTTTATTTTTTATAAAAACCCGCCTATAAGCCCGTTATCGCGTATTTTTTAACACTATAAAGATGATAAAGACGTGTTTTACGACTAAAACGAAATAGAAACTTTTAATCAAAAGTATAAAAAAATTTTCGTCGTTTTATATAGGTTTAAGAAAAAAACGGAATAAAAATTGAAAATTTTTAATAAAAAGATATGAAAGGTAATTGAAAAAATTGCAAAAATTTTGCAAAACGCTTGCTAATAACGCTTAGTTTTGAAAAAAACTGCCAATTTTTGCCAAAAACGCCGCCAAAAGTCGTATTTTTTTGATTTTATCAAAAGATATTTGACTTAAAGAAACGATTGTGGTACAATAGTAAAAGCGTGTGATGATTTGGTGAAATGATTTTCGCGCGCTAAAAAACCGTTTTATACCGACTTCAAAAGAAGAACCGAGTGCGTTTTTACGCGTAGGAGGCAAATGTCTGACTTAAAAGAAATTCAAACAAAAACGGCGAATCCCTCCGCCGAAAAACAAGAAAAAGTAAAGAAAAATCGTAAGGATCGTCGCGACGGAAGGTGGGTCAAAGAAGCCGATCCGATGCACCATTATATGCCTTACATTTTGCCCAATCGTGCCGATAACGAAGCGCTTTTGTGCGAAAACTTCGATATGACCGAAGTTTTAAAATACTTGAAAGAAAAGAACGCCGGTATCGAAGAGGGCGGATATAAATATACCCTTTTCCACGTTATAACCGCGGCGCTTACCAAAGTAATGTATTTTAGACCTAAATTAAATTATTTTATACAAGGTCATAGACTTTACGAAAGATACGATATATCTTATTCTTTCGCGATAAAAAAGAAGTTCGCGGACGACGCTAAAGAAGGGCTTTGCATTATCAAAGTCGGTAAAAAAGGCAGTGTCCCGATAAACGAACTTTACGAAAAGATTAAAGAAAGGGTTTACAGTATAAGACATAAAGACGAAACGGACGGAACCACCGACATTATGGCTAAACTCGTTAAAATGCCGCGTTGGCTTATACGCCTCGTTACTAACGTCGTAAGATTTTGGGATTACCACGGCATCACGCCTAAGTCTTTATCTAAAGCCGACCCTTACTATACGTCGGTGTTTATCTCCAACCTCGGCAGTATTAAGATGAGCGCCAATTATCACCATCTTGCAAATTACGGAACAAATTCGTTTTTCCTTATTATTAACGAAATGAAAAAGACGCCCGTGTTTAAAGAGGACGGCAGTTTCGAATTAAAAGATACCATAGATATGGCGTTTACAATCGACGAAAGAATAGCCGACGGCGTGTACTTCGGTAACTCTATAAAACTTTTAAAAAAGGTTTTAAACAATCCTTGGATTTTGGAAAGCCCGGTTGAAACACCCATTGAATAATTTGCAAAAGTCGGGCTATAAGCCCGTTATCTCCGTTTTTTACGGAAAGTTTATATTTAGGAGAAGAAGAAAAAATGTCGGAAACCATTAAGGCGCCTTGGCTTGATAGCTACGGCGAAGTAAAATTCCACTTAGATTATCCCGAGGGAAGTATTGCCGAAGTAGTTTTAAATACCGCGGACAAATACCCCGCTCAAACCGCCCTTTCTTGTATGGGCTCACACGTAAATTATAGAAAGTTCAAACAAAAGATTTTACAAACGGCTAAAGTTTATCAAAACCTCGGCTTAAAAGCAGGCGATAAAGTTACCGTATGTATGCCTAACCTTCCTCAAACGGTGTATTCTTTGTACGCTTTGAACTATATCGGCGTAATCGCAAGTTTCATCCATCCTTTGTCGGCGGTTTCGGAAATTGCTTTTTATCTAAACGAAGTCGGTTCTAAAACCGTATTGACGTTGGATAGTTTTTACAACAAATTTTTAGAAGTTCAAAAGTTAGTTAAAATCGATAAAATCGTTCTAACCGGCGCGGCGGAAGAATTAGGCGTGGTTAAAAAATTGGCCTATAAACTTTTAAAGGGTAAAAAAGATCGTGATTTTACCGCCGAAGAAAACGTGGTTTTCTGGGAAGATTTAATGAAAAAAGCCCAATCGCAAAAACCCGCTACGCCTCATTTCATGGATAAAAACGATCCCGCGGTTATTTTGTTTTCTGGCGGAACGACCGGCGTTACAAAGGGTATACTTTTATCGAGTTTAAACTTCAACGCTTTAGGACTTCAAACGGGCGTTATGTGCAACAAGCCTATTCAAGGCAAAAAGATGCTTGCGGCGATGCCTTGTTTCCACGGTTTCGGGCTCGGCGTATGTATTCATACGATGATGCTTTGGGGCGGCGAATCCATTTTGGTTCCTAAGTTCAACGTAAAAGATTACGCGCTTTTAATAAAGAAGAACAAACCTAACTACATAGCGGGCGTTCCCACTTTATACGAAGCGTTAACCCGCACAAACTACCTTGACGGCGTTAAATTAGACTTTTTGATGGGCGTATTCTCGGGCGGCGATTCTCTTCCCGTGGAACTTAAAAAGAAGTTCGACAAATACTTAAAAGACCGCGGCGCGACTATAAGAATCCGTGAAGGCTACGGCACTACCGAGTGCGTTACGGCAAGTTGCTTGACTCCTTACAATAAAGAAAAAGAAGGTTCTATAGGGCTTCCTTATCCCGACACTTACTACAAGATTTGTAAAGTCGGCGGCTTAGAAGAAGTACCTTACGGCGAAGAAGGTGAAATTTGCCTTTCCGGTCCTACCGTTATGCTTGGATATTACAACAACCCGACTGAAAACGCCAACACTTTAAAAGTTCACGAAGACGGAAGAGTTTGGCTTCACACCGGCGACTTGGGTACGATGGACGAAGAAGGTTTCATTTTCTTCAAGCAACGTATTAAACGTATGATAATAACCAGCGGTTACAACGTATATCCTTCTCAAATCGAAAATATTTTGGACGCGCACGAAGCGATACAAATGAGTTGCGTAATCGGCGTTAAGGACGAATATAAAATGCAGCGCATAAAAGCCTTCGTTACGTTAAAGCAAGGCTTCGAAGCAAGTAAGGAATTAAAAACCGATATCTTAAACTATTGCCGTAAAAATATCGCTAAATACGCTATTCCTTGCGATATAGAGTTCCGTGACGAACTTCCTAAAACGTTGGTCGGTAAAGTTGCATACACCGTTTTAGAAAAGGAAGAAGCCGAAAAACAAGCAAAAAAGGCGGAAGCTTAATACTCGATAATTAGAATAAAAAACACCGATAATCGGCTTATAGCCCGACTTTCGGTGTTTTTTTGACGCGTAAATTTAAAAATTTTACGATTTCTTTTTCAAAAGTAAGTTGGTAAGCAACAGTATTACGTAATCGAACACGACTAACCCTAATAAAATTCCGAAAAGATTTAAGTTTTCTTTTAAAGGATATAGCGGCGGCAAATGGAAGAAACCTTCCAAAACGTCGGTCGTGGTAAGCAGCGCCGTTACCGTCAAAACGATTACTGAAACGATTGCCGCAAGTATGCGTCTAAATCTATCGTAAGGATGGCAAAGTACTGTTAAAAATACCAGTCCGCCCAACGTTAAAGATACCGCAAGCAAAGTTTCGTAATAATCGTCGACGTTAATCGTGGATATATTGCGCAAAAGTTTTATAGCAATAGCGTTAAAAACCAAGACGATTGCGCCGGGTACCGCGTGATAAAGTACGTAAGATATAAACTTGCCTTTTATTCTTTCGTGGTTGGGTTGTACGGATAGCGCGACGGAAGGTAAACCGATAATGAGAAATTCAAGCATCAACATCATTCCCGTCGTAAACGGATACTGGGATACGGTTGCTATCGAGATAAGCGCGAAAATGAAGGTGAATAAAGTCTTCATAAGATACAAGGAAGCCGAGCGTTGGATATTGTTTACTACCCTTCGTCCTTCCTTGACGACTTGCGGAAGCGAGTTGAAGTTGTCGTCGACTAAAACTAAGTGCGCTATGTTTCTTGCCGCGCCGCTTCCCGAAGCAACGGTAACCGAACAATCGGATTCCTTCATTGCTAAAATATCGTTGACTCCGTCGCCGGTCATACCGACGGTAAAGTTTTCTTGCTTCAAACTCTTAATAATAAGCGCTTTTTGGTCGGGTGAAACTCTGCCGAAAACTATATATTCTTTGGCGCAACGGATAACGTCTTCGTCACTCGCGCCGGTTAGGTCGACGTATTTATCGGCGTTTAGTATTCCCGCGCGTTTTGCAATTTCCGAAACGGTTAAAGGATCGTCGCCTGAAATCACTCTTATCGCGACGTCGTTAGATTGGAACCATCCTATCGTTTGAACGGCTTCCGGTCTTACGTTGTCCTCTAATACGACGAGGGCTAACGGGGTAACGTTATCTAACGGCTTGTCGCAAGTAATTTTTTCGGTTTCGGCAAACAACAAAACGCGACAACCTATTTTCATATATCCGTTGATTTCTTCTAAAACTTCTTGCGGCAAAGATTGAGTGATAAAACCGGGTGCGCCAAGAACGTAACTTTTTTGGTTGAAAGTCGCTAAAGCGTACTTTCTTGTCGAACTAAACGGAAGAATATAATCGGCTTTTTCAACGTTAGTAGTATAGTCGTGTAAATAAGACAGGATTGCTTTCGACGTTTGGTTTTCGTCGCCGATAGCGGTTTCCGTCGCAAATAATAGGGCGTTTATATCGATATCGGTATTATTAACCAAAGGTTTTATCGTTTTCACGGTCAAATTACCGTCGGTTATCGTTCCCGTTTTATCGAGGCACAATACGTTTACCCTTGCTAACATCTCTAACGAGTACATATCCTGAACCCAAGTGTTTAGTTTGGAAAGTTTTATAATGCCTACCGCCAAAGACAAAGTGGTTAAAAAGAACATTCCGCACGGTATCATGCCGATGACTACCGAGCAAGTCGATATAACGACTTCCGGAATATTGAGCGCACCGCTTTGAGCGGATACGTGATAGTTTACGAAGCCCGAGCCTATCGCAACGGGAATAATCATCAAACTTATGCCTTGTATAAGTTTGTTTAAGCTGTCTAAAAGTTTTGATTTGGTCTTTTTATAAACCTTCGCTTTTTCGGTAAGTTTTTGTGCGTAAGCGTCTTTGCCGACCTTAGTAATAAGCGCCGTGCATTTTCCCGAAACTATGAAACTTCCGCTTAAAAGAGAGTCGTTTTTAGTTTTTTTAAGGGGAATAGATTCGCCCGTAAGAAGCGATTCGTTAACTTCGGCTTCGCCGGATAGTACCACGCAGTCGGCTGGGATTTGCGCCCCTTGCGACAGTTCTATAACGTCGTCTAATACTAAGTCGGAAACGGCTATTTCTTTTACGACGCCGTTTCTTATAACTTTAGCGGTCGGTGCTTTGACTAAAGAAAGTCTTTCGACGGCGAGTTTCGCTCTTATTTCTTGCACTACGCCTATAATCGAGTTTGCTACGAACAAAACTACGAATAAAAAATTAGACGGCGCGGTGTCTTTTGCTACGGAAAGTAAAACGAAGAAGCAAATAAAGCATAAAAGGTTGAAAAAAGTGCAAAAATTATCTAAAAATATTTTCGTGTAAGATTTAGAAGCTTTATTTTTAACTTTATTTACTTTTCCCTCGGCTATTCTTTGGTTGACTTGGTCTAAAGTCAGACCTTTGATTTCTTCTTTCTCGTAAAAATTTATTATTTCGTTAGGGGAATTTTCCATAAAAAACCTTTATAATATAGTTATGCGACGTACGTCATAAAAAAGTATATCATAACGAAGAATTTAAAGCAAGGATTTTACGACCGCTTTTTCTAAACTAAATGATTATAATTACTATAGTTTAAAATATTGCGCGCGGCGGCGGAGGAGGATTTCTACGTGATAGCCTTATTGTCTTGACAAACCGCGCCTTAATTTGATAAAATAATAAAAAAGAAGGTGGAATAAAATGGAATTTAAATACGTTCTTAAAAATTTAACCGACCTTGACGAAAAGGATTTTGAAAAGTACGAAGAAAAAATTTCTAAAATCGACGGTGTCGAGGGCTTTACGTTAAGCGGCGAAACTATTACGATTTCCGCCCGTAAAGAGGTTTACGAGTACGACGTTTTACAAACTCTTATCGCCGTTTCCGACGAATACGATATCGAAGTAATTTTCGGCGAAGACGCTGATAATCGACCTATAGACGGGGATTTTCGGGAAAACGAGCAAGTTTGTGCCGATGAAAAAGATGAAACGGAAGAAAAAGTAAGTCTTTTTAACGGCGAAAATAAAAAAGCGAAAAACGAAGAAGAATTAATTTACGAAGATCAACTTAACGAGGACAGAACCACGCTTAGAAAAGAATCGCTATTTAGATTGGGGGAACTCGGCGTATCGTTGATATTGTTTATCGCAAGTTTGTTTTTTAAAACGACGAATTCGGTTTTGTCGTTTAAGATGATACTGATTATTTTAAGTTTTTCGATAAGCGGTTACGACGTCGTTCTAAACGCCGGCTACGATATCGTTAAAAAGAAGTTCTTTAACGGCAATATTTTTATAATCGTATCCGCGGTCGCGCTTATTATATTAAACGAACCTATTTTAGCCACGATATTGCTTTGGGTTTTTGCTTGCGCAAAGTTCGTGGAAGGCTACTTGGGTAAAGTAAGAGAACTTAAAAAAACCGACCTCTTTTACGTAGGCACTAAAGCCGTAAATATTGGCGGCGAAGAGAAAAAGCGCGAGGATATCAAGGCGTTAGATCAAGTTACCGTAACGAGAGGGGACAGAATCCCGACCGACGGCGTTTTAATAAGCGATTGCGAACTCTCTTCTTACAAAATAGATCGAAACTTGAAAACGGAATACTTTTGCGGTGAAGAGGTTTTGGCGGGAAGCATAGTTATATCCGATGAATTAACGTATACGTCAAAGGTAAACTTCGGCGAAAGTTTCGTCGATAAAAAGCGCGAAGATTTTGAAAACGTGGTTGAAACCTTCGGCGATGAAAAATTTAAAAAAGTGTCGAAAATCGGCTTATACGCCGACTTTTGCGTGGTAATAATCGCGCTTTTAACGGCGTTTTTATTGCCTATATTTTCTACAACGTACTTAGACGGTTTGACTAAATGGGCTAAAGTTGCGGCAAGTTTTATAGCGGTTGCTACGGTTAGCGCGTCGATAACTTACGTCGTTTCCGTTTATAAAAACTGTTTCGTCGACGGCTATTGCGCCGATATAGATTTTCTTGATATCGTCAGTTTAGAAAAATTAGGGAAAGCCAACTCTTTAAAAATAAGTTGCAAGTCTTTGTGCGATTTCGGTGAAAACGTTTCGCTAAAAGAAGATTCTTTAGGCGCTTTGAACGAACTTAACGCGTTAGGTATAAAAAAGGTTTCAACCGACTTCGACTGCGACGTCCCCGACGAAGTTAAACGTCAAATAGATTTTATCGAGCCGACTTTAAAGAACGAAAAAGTTTTTACCTTCTACGATAATAATGGGACGGTTTCGTTTAGCGGCGACGGTGCAAAACTCTTAAACGGTGAAATTTCATTTTTGCCTCTTGCGTACAAAATGGCTAAAAAGGCTTTCCTTGGCGCTAAATTATCCGGCTTGGTTTCGATGATATTAAGGGGAATATGCGTTGCGGGCGTTTACGTTTTTGCCGTTTTGTCTTTAAATCCCGCTTATTTTGCAATAGCGGGCGCGGTTATAAGCCTTATTCAATCGTTGATTTTGTCCGCGGGATTTACCAAAAATAAATAAAAAATCACTAAACGAAACGAAAATAAAACTTTAAATAAATACTGATAAGATTTTCCGACTTTCATTAGCTGAGAATCTTATTTTTTATTTTCACAAAAAAAACACCTAAAATCCTTAAAAAACACCTTGTAAATCGTTGACTTAAATTTTAATTGAGAATATAATATCAAAGTATAAAAAAATTGTTAGGCTGCTAACAAATTTCAGGGTTTTTACGATGTCCGATTACGTATGCAGAGAAATTAAAAAAACGCATAATCTTATTCACAGGGTTTTAGAGGCGAGAGGCAAAAGCGGTTGCGATACGAGTTTAACTTTTCCCGATAGGCAAATTTGTAGATATTTGTTTTGTAACTGCGATAAACCTATCTATCAAAAAGACGTGGAAAAGACCTTTTCCTTGGAGCTAAATTATCCGGCTTGGTTTCGATGATATTAAGGGGAATATGCGTTGCGGGCGTTTACGTTTTTGCCGTTTTGTCTTTAAATCCCGCTTATTTTGCAATAGCGGGCGCGGTTATAAGCCTTATTCAATCGTTGATTTTGTCCGCGGGATTTACCAAAAATAAATAAAAAATCACTAAACGAAACGAAAATAAAACTTTAAATAAATACTGATAAGATTTTCCGACTTTCATTAGCTGAGAATCTTATTTTTTATTTTCACAAAAAAAACACCTAAAATCCTTAAAAAACACCTTGTAAATCGTTGACTTAAATTTTAATTGAGAATATAATATCAAAGTATAAAAAAATTGTTAGGCTGCTAACAAATTTCAGGGTTTTTACGATGTCCGATTACGTATGCAGAGAAATTAAAAAAACGCATAATCTTATTCACAGGGTTTTAGAGGCGAGAGGCAAAAGCGGTTGCGATACGAGTTTAACTTTTCCCGATAGGCAAATTTGTAGATATTTGTTTTGTAACTGCGATAAACCTATCTATCAAAAAGACGTGGAAAAGACCTTTTCCCTTCGCCGTTCTTCCGCAAGTACGCAACTTGGCAAGATGGAAGAAAAAGGACTTATCGTAAGAGTGGCTGAAGATTCCGACAAAAGGCTTAAAAAAATCGTTTTAACCGACAAGGCGAAAGAAATTATGGCTTCCGCGTGCAAGGAAATGGAAACGATTGAAGAACTCATCGTAAAAGGACTGACTAAGCCCGAGATAGCGGCGCTTTTAAAAACCTTGGATAAGATGCAACGCAATTTGATTGCTGAAACGGAAAAGACTAACGGTTAAAAACGGGAAAAAGTCCCGCTATAAGCCCGTTGTTACGGATTTTTTATATCAATTTAGAAATAATTTTTTAGTTTACGCGCCTCAAAGAACGCGCGTAATATAAAGGTGATAGATGATAGAACTTATCAAAAAATGTGTTAGACAGTACAAAAAGTCTTCCATATTATCGCCGATATTCGTTGCGGTGGAATGTATATTCGATATACTTATTCCTTTCGTAATGACGCTTCTACTTGACCAAGGCGTCAAAAAAGGAGATACTTCGGCGGTAATATCTTACGGAATACTGCTTATCGCGATGAGTTTGGTTGCGCTTTTCTTCGGCGCTTTGTCGGGGATCGCTTGCTCGAAAGCGTCCAACGGTTTCGCAACCAATGTTCGCCACGATATGTTCGAAAAGGTTCAAAAGTATTCTTTCGAAGACATTGACAAATTTTCGGCAGCGTCCTTGATTACCCGTATGACTACTGACGTCAATATGGTTCAAAACGCATACATGATGGTAATACGTATTGCTATACGTTCACCGCTTATGCTTATTTTCGCGCTCGTTATGACAATAACGGTAAGCGGACCTTTGGCGGGCGTTTTCGCAATAGTAATTCCCATTTTGGCGGCGGGACTTATCTTTATTTTTATAAAGGCGATGCCCATCTTTAAAAAGTTGTTTAAAAAGTACGATAGACTTAACGTCGTCGTCGAAGAAAACATCAGGGGTATGCGCGTGGTTAAGTCGAGCGTTCAAGAAAAGGAAGAAATCGAGAAATTTACCGGCGTATCTAACGACGTTTACCAAAACCACACCAAGGCAAGCAAGATAGTTTCTTTGTCGAGTCCTTTGGTTCAACTTTGCACTTATATCGTAATTACTTTAGTCGGTTGGTTCGGCGCGCAAATGATAGTAGGCTCGGGCGGAACTACGCTACAAGATACGCAGCTTAGTATGATTATTACTTACAGCACGCAAATTCTTATGAGTCTTATGATGTTTTCCATGATTTACGTAAACATCACCATGGCTAAAGCGTCCACCGACCGTATTTTGGAAGTTTTGCACCAAGAACCTTCCATTTACACCCCCGACGGCGCGGTAAACGAAGTTAAAGACGGCAGTATCGATTTTGAAAACGTAAACTTTTCTTATTCCGGCAAAGGCGGCGTAAATTGTTTGGAAAACGTCAATCTTCATATAAAAAGCGGTGAAACTATCGGTATCATCGGGGGGACTGGTAGTTCCAAAACCACCCTCGTTCAACTTCTTCCGCGTCTTTACGACGTTACGGACGGCGAACTTAAAATCGGCGGCGTAAACGTAAAAGATTACGACTTAGACTCTTTAAGAAAATCCGTCGCGATGGTTTTGCAAAAGAACGTTCTATTCTCCGGCACTATACGTGAAAATATGAAGTGGGGTAACGAAAACGCTACCGACGAAGAAATAGACGCGGCTTTAAAACTTGCTTGCGCGGACGAGTTCGTTTATAGATTGGACGGTTTGGATACGCATATAGAGCAAGGCGGTTCCAACGTATCCGGCGGTCAACGCCAAAGATTGTGTATCGCAAGGGCTTTAATATCCAATCCCAAAATTTTGGTTTTGGACGATTCGACTAGCGCCGTCGATATGAATACCGACCGCAAGATAAGACGTGGCTTTAAGGAATTTATTCCCGAAACGACTAAACTCATAATCGCGCAAAGGATAGTTTCCGTAATGGACGCCGACAGAATAATCGTTATGGACGACGGAAAAATTACCGCAGTCGGCACCCACGACGAACTTATGGAAACGAGCGATATCTATCGTGAAGTTTACAACTCTCAACAAGGCGGAGGAGGTGATTTCGATGGCGAAAACCAACAATAACGCCGCAGCGGCAAAAATGCCGCCGAGACCTAAAAACAAACACTCTTTAAAAACGTTAGGCAGGGCTTTAAGTTATATGCTTAAAGGCAAAAACCTTGCAATATTTATAGTAACTCTTCTTTGCATCGTGTTATCAAGTTACGCTTCCGTGCAAAGTATGGCGATGATAGACGATCTAATCGTTCAAATCAACGTGCAATTAGAAGGCGCGAAAAACGGATTAGCCGTTACGTACGACGGGATTATCGCGGTTATTTTGAAAATGGTAGCGATATTCTCGGTAGGCGTTATCGCGGTATTCTTCCAAAACAGACTTAACGTCGTTTTAGCGCAAAGTACTATCCGCGATTTAAGGGACGATATGTTCTCTAAAATGCAATACTTCCCCGTAAGATATTTCGACACGCACACCTTCGGCGAAACGATGAGCCGTTTTACCAACGACGTCGACACGATGAGCGATTTAATAGCGGGAAGCATCCCCAATATAGTATCGTCGCTCGTAACCATCGTCGTTTGTTTGGTCGAGATGATAGTAAAAAGTTGGCAACTTACCTTAGTAGTTTTAATTACGGTATTCTTGATGACTTTCGTTATCAGGGGATTAGGTTCGAAATCGGCTAAATACTTTATCAAACGCCAATCTTCCATCGGCAAAGTTAACGGGTACGTGGAAGAGATGATGAGCGGTCAAAAGGTCGTAAAGGTATTCTGTTACGAGGATAGAAACCAAGCGGCGTTTAATAAAATAAACGAAGAACTTAACGAAAACGCTACCAACGCAAACAAGTATGCAAACATCTTTATGCCCATCATGGCAAACTTAACGTACGTTCAATACGTTTTGATTGCGGTAATCGGCGCTATATTTGCAAACCACAATCTCCTTATCGTGGACACGAGCGCCGGCGTAAGTTACAGCGCAGGGGCTATTGCTCTTATATCGGCGTTCTTGTTGTTATCGAGGTCGTTTACGAGACCTATCAATATGGTATCGCAACAATTTAACTCGGTCGTTATGGCACTTGCGGGCGCGGAAAGGATTTTCGACCTTATGGATACGAAACCAGAAGTCGACAACGGTTACGTAACCTTGGTTAAAGCGTACGTTGACGAAAACGGCAACGTCGTCGAAGGCAAGCAAGGCGCTTGGGATTATTATTGGAAACATCCCCACGGCGACGGTACTTTGACTTACACAAAACTCGAAGGGCACGTCGTTTTGAAAGACGTAGACTTTTCTTACGACGGCGAAAAGCAAGTTTTGCACGATATCACGGTAGACGCAAAGCCCGGCACTAAGGTCGCGCTTATCGGTAAGACGGGCGCGGGCAAAACCACGATCGCAAACCTTATCAACCGTTTCTACGACATAGACGATGGCAAAATTCGTTACGACGGCATAAATATAAATAAGATAAAGAAAGCCGATTTAAGAAGGTCTTTGGGCGTCGTTTTGCAAGAGATTAACTTATTTACCGGCACCGTTATGGAAAATATCCGTTACGGCAACCCCGAAGCCACCGACGAAGAGGTTTACGCCGCGGCAAAACTCGTACACGCGCACGACTTTATAAAGAGGCTTCCCGACGGTTACAACACGATGCTAACTTTGGACGGGGCTAACCTATCGCAAGGTCAACGTCAACTCTTATCCATTGCAAGGGTTGCGGTTGCCGATCCCCCCGCGATGATATTAGACGAAGCGACTTCAAGTATCGATACAAGGACTGAAGAGATAGTCCAAAGCGGTATGGATAACCTTATGAAGGGTAGAACGGTTTTTGTAATAGCGCATAGATTGTCTACCGTTAAAAACTCCGACAACATTATGGTTATGGACGGCGGAAGAATCATAGAGCAAGGAAACCACGACGCTTTGATGGAACTTAAAGGCGCTTACTATTCGTTATACACGGGTAGTTCCATTTCCTAAAAATAGGCGATAATCGACCTATAGGGACACTTATAAGAAAAAAATAGTTGTAAAACCCGCGATGAAAGGCTTGGATAAAAGCCGATCGTCGCGGTTTTTTTTATTTTAAAAATACGAAAGAGTAATTAGTTTTAAATAAGGTTTTAATGAAGAAAATTATATTCGAAGGCGTCGCAACGGCGCTTATTACCCCGTTTAATAGCGCGGGAGCGGTGGATTACGGAAGTTTAAAAAGGCTTATAAAAAGACAAATAGAGTTGGGTGCTAACGCAGTAGTCGTTTTAGGCACAACGGGTGAGGCTTCAACCCTTACCGAAAAGGAAAGAGACGGAGTAATAGTCAACGCAGTTGAAGCGGCGAACGGAAAAATTCCGATAATTGCGGGAGTAGGTTCAAACGATACCGCCGTGTCTTTAAAAAGGAGTAAAAGGGCTAAATCGTTAGGTGCGGACGGCGGTTTAGTAGTGACGCCGTATTATAACAAAACTACGCAAAACGGGCTTATAGCCCACTTTTTAACCGTTGCGGACGGCGGTTTGCCGATTATATTGTATAACGCGCCGTCGCGGTGCGGGGTAAATATTGAACCCGAAACTTATTACGAATTAGCGAATCATCATAATATAGTCGGCGTAAAAGACGCGGGGGATTCCGTGAAAAATTTGTGCGAACTCTCTACCATAAGTGACAAATTTGCAATATACGCGGGTAACGACGACGCGCTTATACCCGTTATAGGCGTCGGCGGAAAAGGCGTAGTGTCGGTAGTTTCCAATATAATTCCCGATAAACTCGTAAAAATATATAGGCTTTTAACGGGAGGCAAAACTAAGGAGGGAAAGGAGGAATATTCTAAATATCTAAAACTTATTAAATTATTGTTTTCCGAGGTCAACCCAATCCCTATAAAATACGCGTTGTCAATCTTAAAGTTGTGCGACAATAGATTAAGGGCGCCGCTTTTAAAAATGCAAAAAGCAACGCCGCTTAAAAAAGAACTGAAAAACTTGAGGCAACAAATAATCGTATGAACTTAAATTTTTTTAAAATGCAAGCGCAAGGTAACGACTATATTTATTGCGATTTAGCCCTAAACGACGGGGATTTTTTAGAGAAAAACGCTTGCTATATTGCAAAAGATTTGTCAAGACGGCGGTTTTCGGTCGGAAGCGACGGCTTGGTTTTTATTAAAAAAGATAACTTTGCGGACGCTAAAATGATTATTTATAACGCCGACGGCACGCGCGCTGAAAACTGTGGAAACGCTTTACGTTGCATTGCTTATTATTTATCGGATAGACTTTTAAAAAAACGAATAACCGTATCAACGGATAGCGGATGCAAAACCGCCGAGGTTGTAGACGACGTGGTTTCGGTAAACTTAGGTAAAGTCGGTAATTTAAGAGTGGACGAGGAAAAATCTTACGATAAAGAGATTTTTAAGTATATACGTTCTTTCGATTTTTATTGCTTTTTAAGCGTCGGTAATCCACACTTAGTACTTTATAACAATCATCTAAAAACCTTTGATAACGGGCTTATAGGTTCACTTTTAGTTAAAAACGGAGGCGTAAACGTCGAAATAGTTCAAAAATACGAAAAGGACTATTCGGTAACCGTATTCGAAAGGGGAAGCGGGGAAACTTCGTGTTGCGGAACAGGTGCCGCAGCGGTTTACGAGGCGTTAAAAAGAAATAATTTAGTAAAAAACGAAAAAGTAAATTTGCGTTTTAAAGGCGGCGCGGTTACCTTGCAAGAAGAAAACGGCGGCGTTATTTTAAGCGGCAAGGTTAAATTTTGTTACGAGGGGGTTATAAAAAATTACGTTATCGCTCAATAAAAATTACGGGCGTTTACCCGACGACTACGTATTTACCGCGATAGAAAGGCGGAAAAGAGAGTCTAATAGAAAAGATTTAATAAATCTTGGGGTAGGAGACGCCACTTTGCCGCTTACGAAAACCGTGCTTTCGGCGTACGTAAGCGCCGCTTTAGAAATGGGGCATAAAAAGACCTTTAGGGGCTATCCGCCCGAAACCGGTTACGACTTTTTTAAACGCGCCGTACAAAAGGACTTTTTGGATTTAGGGGTTAATTTAAGTCTAAACGAAATTTTTGTAAACGACGGCGCCAAATCGGATATTTTTAATATTTTGTCATTGTTTGACGACGTAACCGCACTCGTTCACGATCCCGAATACCCCGCATATCTTGATACGAACGTGATTTTCGGTAACCGTGTAAGTTTTATAAAAAGTAATCCTTCAAACGGTTTTCTGCCTACGCCGCTCTATATAAAAGACGGCGTTTACGGCAAATCGGCGCTTATTTATATATGCTCGCCCGATAACCCTTCGGGCGCGGTTTACGGATGGGAAGGGCTGAAAAATTGGGTAACGTACGCCAAAAATACCGACTCTTTGATAATTTTCGATAGCGCGTACGCCGATTATATTAGCGATGATTATCCAAAGTCGATATTCCAAATAGAAGGAGCCGACACGGTCGCGGTGGAAATACGCTCTTTATCTAAGTCGGCTAACTTTACGGGCGTACGGTGCGGCTTTACTGTTGTAAAAAACGATTTGCGTATAGGTGGCGTTAACTTTAACGAAAGGTTTAAAAGACTGAAATCGAGCGCCTCTAACGGGGTTTGTTACGCGTCGCAACGTGCGGGCGAGACGGCACTTTCCGAGCAAGGTAAAGCCGAAAAAGCCGAAACCGTAAATTATTATTTAAGGAACGCGCGCACGATAAAAGAGTTTTTCGACCAAAAGTCCGTTTACGCGGTCGGGGGCGAAAACTCCCCGTACGTTTTCTTTAAATGCCCGAAAGGGGTAAAGTCCTTCGATTACTTTGATTTTTTGCTTAACGAACTCGGCGTCGTAACCGTTCCCGGCGTGGGATTCGGAAGCGGCGGCGAGGGATATATCAGATTAAGCGGCTTTTCTTCCTACGAAAACACCGTCGCCGCCCTTTCCCGCTTTGACTCGATAATTTAACCGTCGTTTTCTACTAACCGTTTAACTTTACGAACGGAAAAAGCCCCGTCCTTGCGGTATGATTTACGAACGGAAAAAATTCTCGTCCCTACGGTGCTGTTTTTAAAATTTATTAGTAAAAAAATCTCTGCGGTATTAAAAAGTCCGCGGGGATTTTTTTCGTGCAAAAAACGTTAGACGAGAGTTCTCTTTAAAAGACGAGGAATCCCGTTAAAAGGCGATTAGAGACATTGTAAAAAAGCGTTCGCTTGTTTTTTTGTGAAAAGAAATAGAAATTTTTACAAAAAATGCGCGAAAAAACGTAAGTTGTGTCGTTTCGACGTCGACTTATGACAAAATCAACACGGCAAGATTTAGCAATGTTATAATCAATCGAGATATTAAGTGCAAGTTATTATTAACGCGTTCAAAACTAACTCGTCTACGCACGATGGAGATCGCGCGATACAAAATCGCGCGCGTGAAACGCGTGTAATGAATTCGCTACGATTAAAAAATCACAATACCAAATTTTTACGGAGGCATTTTAAAAATGATGGAAGAGAATTCCGGAATCGTAATAAACCCCGAACAACCCGAAGTTGTTATCGAACACCCCGAAGCGGTTACGAATCAAACTTCGGCGGCTCAAGAGAAAAAGCATTCGTCTTTTTCCAAACTACTCAATCGTTATTTTCACCATATCGATAGAGGCGGCACTTTAGGCGGCGAAATCGGCGCGGGCATCACTATGATGATTTTATCGGTATGCTCTATTTTTCTTACTATGCAGGTTATCGCCAACGCTCAAGGCGCGGGAAGTTTAACCGTCGGCGAAAGCGGTGATTTTTACGCGACTACGTACTTGGCGGCGATTTTGGTTTCTTTTATAGGGACTTTGGTCGTCGGAATCGTTGCAAGGCTTCCTTTCGTGCAAACGTCAAGTTTAAGCCTTACGGTTATGATGATTTCCATGGTTGGCGCGGGTAGCGGTCTAACTTACTACAACGTGCTTTTCATTTCTTTTTTAAGTTCGATAATTTACGCGGTAATAGTAAGCGTCCCCGTCGTTAAAAAGTACGTTTTCCAAGCGCTTCCCGCCTCGATACGCAAAATTTTACCGGCGATTAGCGGCGCGATTATAATAGTGCTTGCGTTACAAACACTCGGTTTATTCGGAATAGGCGACGTTTTGGTTTCCGTTCCCGGAAACGCTCCTACCGATTACGCTTGGGGCGGAATACTTCGTCTTCCTCAAATTTTGACGGGTTACGGAGACTCGGCTTCCTACGGCGCTATGTACGCGGGATTATTGGCGGGCGCTGTTGCGATTATTATATACGCTTTAATGAAGTCCTTTAAAGTAAAACATCCCGTCGGTTGGACCTTGCTTTTGGGTACCCTTATTTACTTCTGCGTCGCCGCGATTACGGATATAAATATCGTTATCGGTTGGGCAAGACTTTGGCTTATCGGTTCCGAAGACGCCTTGCAAGCCCACGTCGGCAACGCTTTTAGCGCGGTATTTGCTTCTATCGGCAAAGTGTTTAGCAAGGAAGGCGGTTTAGACTTTTCCAACTACGAAGGAAGCGTTTTCGGGTTGATAGCGGGAGGGTTGGTTTGCTTCTTAATGCTGTCGACGTACGACGGACAGTCGACTTTGCAAGCGACTTCCGAAAAAGTAGGCTTTAACTCGGACGACGTAAACGATATTTGGCTTGCACAAACTTGCAACGCGGGACTCGGCGTGGTTTCGGCGTTATTCGGCACTACCCCCGTATCGCTTGGAAAAGAATCGGTTGCGGGCGCGGACGACAACGCAAAATCCGGCATTGCTTCGATAGTGGCCGCGATAGGTCTTTTAATTTCGGCTTTCGTGTGGATTATCCCCGGTGTAATGGCAACCTTCGTAAACTTAAATATTGCGTTTGCAAACGGTGAATACGGTCATTACGATATGGGTTCTTTACAAATGACTTTATATTGCACTTTCGGCGTGGCGGACGCGGTTATGATCGCTTTAGGGCTTAAGATGATGAAGTGCCTCGGCGATATAGATTATAGCGACGTGAAAGAGTGGATGCCCGCGATAATCGCGTTAGTATTCTCGGTTGCGTTTACAAATCTTGCGTACGGCGTGGCGTTAGGCGTAATCGCTTACGCGGTGTTAAAATTAGCGGCGTTTAAAAAGGAAGGTAAAACTTTAAGCGTTTCCTTTAAGGAAAACTTCGTCGCAAATTTAAAAACCTTCCCCGTTTCGACGGCGGTACTTACCTTACTATCAATCGTAATGGTTCTTACGTTAATGGTATAGAAAAAACTCGTTCGTTACGATTGGGAGGTGGTTGAAAAGGGAAGCGAAAAAAATTCTTTACGCGCTTACGGATAGGGATCGCCCGTTGCCGTCGAGCGTATTAAAAAAACGGGTGAAATTATTTTTTAATGGAGGAACATTAGATGACTAAAAGAAAACGCGTTGGGTGCGGCGTACTTGCACTTATAGTAGTCGTACTCATCGTTTTAAACGTGGTTCTTGGCGTAAACAAAGAATCAATAGCATTTGCATTAGGTACTCAAGGCAACGGTGTTACCGATAACACCTATACTTCGGACGAGTGCTACGAGGAAGGCTATCAAGTCTGCGTAGACATTGCCGGCGAAGGCGCCGTTTTATTAAAAAACGAAGATAACACTCTTCCTTTAAAGGAAGGCGCTAAAGTTTCCGTTCTCGGTGCAATGTCCTATAACTACGTTCTCGGCGGAACGGGTTCAGCGGGCGGAAAAGACGACGACAACACCGTTATGCTCAACAACGCTTTCGAGGAAGCGGGACTTGACGTTAACGACGATTTATGGGCGGTTTTGGAAGAAGCTTGCGGAGGTGCGAGAGGTAAAGCTTCCAAATACGATAGCATAAGCGGTTGGACGGGTTATACTACTATTAACGAGTTTTCTAAGAGCACTTACGAAACTTATTTTAAAGGTGCAATCGGCTCTTATAACGATACCGTTATCGTAACCTTCTCTCGTTCGGGTTCCGAAGGCGCTTCACCCACGATGGATATAGAAGGAACGGGAAGTACTTTAAACCGTACTTATTTTGAATTAAGCGATAACGAAAAAGACTTGTTAACGTTCTGTAAAGAAAACTTCAAGAGCACTATCGTTTTAATCAACTCCGCCGCTCCGATGGAATGCGGTTTCTTCGATAGCGCGGACTACAATATTAAAGCGGCGCTTTGGATCGGACATCCCGGCGAAGCGGGTATCACCGGCGTAGGTACTATTTTATCCGGTCGTGTCAACCCCTCCGGTAGATTAGTAGATACCTTCTCCTACGATATGTCCACCAACCCCACTTACTATAACCTCGCGGTTAGCGGTTCCGACTCTCCTTCTTATACCAACGTAACCGGTTCCGCCGCTAAGTATTATCAATACGAAGAAGGCATTTACATGGGTTATCGTTATTACGAAACCGCCGATTCTCTCGGCTATTTCGACAGTAGCGACTTTAAGACCGCAAACTTCAAAGGTCACGTCGGCGTATCCGACACCAAAGGTCAAGCCCATTACGAAGGCTACGAAGAAGTAGTTCAATACCCCTTCGGCTACGGCTTAAGTTACACCACTTTCAGTAAAAAAATCGTTTCCAGCGACGTTAAATTACAACCTCACGGCACAAACAGCGTTACCATAGAAGTTAAAAACGAAGGCACCGTTGCGGGAAAAGAAGTAGTTCAATTATATATGGACGCTCCTTTCGCAAGCGATACCAATAACTTCGGTATTAAAGGCAGAGGTTTGGAAAAATCCAAAGTTACCTTAGTCGGCTTTGAAAAAACCGATATCATCGAACCCGGCAAAACCGCGAGAGTAACAGTTACTTTCGATACCGACGAAGTTTCTTCCTTCGATCAATACAATCAACGTTGCTACGTTTTAGAAAACGGCACTTACCACTTCAACGTTCAAGACAACGCTCACTGCTGGTCTCAAACTTCTACCGACGACAACGCGGTAGCAGGAAGCGTAGAAGTAAGACTTTCTTCTCCTATTATTTACAAAGAAGAACCTACTACCGGTAAGGTAGGCGGCGCAACTTACGCAAGCAAGCGCGACAGCGACGTCGTAACCGCTCAAAACACCATGGACGACGTAACCGCAGGCGACGGCACTATGGTAGACGGATATTTGTCGAGAAGCAGTCTAACGTTATTCGCTTCTCAAATGAAACAAATAATGTCCCACGAATCCAACGCCACTACTAAAGAAACGGCAAGAGAGTCTTTAGCAACCGTTCTTAACAGCAAAAACCAAGCGGTTAACGAATATACTTTCGAATTCTACAAAAACGGTGAAAAGACCACCGTTACCAAGACGCTTTACGCTTACGGCAACACGAGTGCAAGTTATGCTTCCACCACTCCCGACGGCTCGAGCGTGAACGACGCTAAGTACAAAGTTGAATGGGATAAAGTATTCTACGTTCAAGAAGACGAAGAAGGCAACGCCGTTAAAGATAGCGACGGTAATCCTATTCTTTACACCGATTACTCCGAAATCGAAGGCGCTTACCACAAATTCTGCATCACCGATATGATAGGCGTTGAGGACGACGACCTTTGGATGAAACTCGTTTCCGAAATGTCTATTGCCGAAGCAATCGAAAGTCAAGGTTATTCCGGATGGCTCGTTAAACCTATCGAATCGGTAGGTAAGG
>CAZMOD010000025.1:9909-25702 GCA_964567885.1 uncultured Christensenella sp. | reverse complement strand
TCTAAAGCCGCTATGGTAAGTTCGGTAACCACCTTAGTGCAAGCTTCATCACTATAATTCTTATTGCAATCGGGGCAAGACCAATATTCTATGGTACCGGCTTCGGTGCAAGTTGCGTTGACTTTTACGTGATGAACTTTGTTTTTATGACCGATTGCGTCTTTCTTTTGATAGGTCGTATAATCGCAACCGTTGCGCTTACAAGTTTTATACGCTTCGTAACCGTCTTCGGTACAAGTTGCAGCTTTTGCGTCGTGCGATTCAATATCGTGCGCGTTAGGATCGATTGCTACGTCTTCGGTGTAAGTGTGTTCACAACCCGTACGCTTACAAGTGTAAGTTCTTACGCCCTTTTCGGTGCAAGTGGGTTGAGTGGTTACTTCACTGTCGTAATCGTGGTCTAACGCGGGGATAACTACTTTGGTAGTGTAATCGCAACCGTCGCGCTTACAAGTATCGTAAGCGTCCCAGCCGTCTTCGGTACAAGTCGCGGCTTTTGCGTCGTGACGCTCAAGGTCGTGCCCTAACTCAGCGACGATTATGCTTTCTTTAGCGACTTCAGTAACGCCCTCGTCGGAAAAATACTTGCCGCAATCATTGCAGTAGTAGTGTTCGAGATTGCCTTCCGTTTCACAAGTCGCCGACGTCCCTTCGATTTTTTCAATCGTGTGGGTGTGCGCGCCCGTATTACACGCCGCGAACGATCCAAGCGCCGCAACCGCTAAAACGGTTAGCAACAAAATTGCCAAATTTTTCTTCATGATTCTCTCCTTTATGAGTTTCTTAAGTTCTTCGCCAAACTTTTTAGACGAGCAAAAAGGTAAGACGAAAATTTCGTCTTGCCGTAGAATTATCTTATAACTTTATCTTTTTAGCAATACTTTTTTACTGAATTGTCGCTTTTTTTGACTGAATTGCACTTAGACCGCTTTTTTGCGTTCGTTTGGACGGGTTTATCGGTTAACGGTTTTTTTATAATTTATTATTTTTTACGTTTGTTTTACTTCATTTTTTTGACAAAACATCTTAAAACACCGACGTTACCGAGGGGGGGTACACTATGAAAAACCGCACTCGGTTTGAGTACGGTTAGATAAATTATGTATTATTAATTTTGTCTTATCCAATTTAATCTTTACATAAACGGTCAAGCCGTTTATATGTTTCTTGAAATTCAATGCTTAAATACATTTGTTCTCCTAAAATTTAGCCGCAAGGAAAAATCCTTGCGGCTTGTGCGGTTTTAAGCCGCTATCTGGCGGAGGCAGAGGGATTCGCTCCGCTCGGCTCGACAAACAACTCGAATACTTTACACGCTTTGGCTATCGTCAAAGACATTTACGGCTCGTTTTTATCTTGCCTTTCCTCGCTATCACGCCAGCGCGGCAAACGGCAAGAGCATTTGCCGTTTGGTCACCTTGCCTTTCGTTCTTGTTCTACTTATTCTTTGCAAGGTGACTCCCCGCCCGTTCGAATCCCTCTTTCAAGCTTCCATACGCAAAAATAAGGAAGGGACAAGCCCTTCCTTATTCTCGTGGCGGAGGCAGAGGGATTCGCTCCGCTCGGCTCGACAAACAACTCGAATACTTTACACGCTTTGGCTATCGTCAAAGACATTTACGGCTCGTTTTTATCTTGCCTTTCCTCGCTATCACGCCAGCGCGGCAAACGGCAAGAGCATTTGCCGTTTGGTCACCTTGCCTTTCGTTCTTGTTCTACTTATTCTTTGCAAGGTGACTCCCCGCCCGTTCGAATCCCTCTTTCAAGCTTCCATACGCAAAAATAAGGAAGGGACAAGCCCTTCCTTATTCTCGTGGCGGAGGCAGAGGGATTCGAACCCCCGTGGGCGTGAACCCAAACGGTTTTCAAGACCGCCTCGTTGTGACCGCTTCGATATGCCTCCGAATAAAAATATGAGGTTTTTAGTAAACGCAATTTTCGTTTAAATCACGATTGCCAAAACATTATATAATAATTTTTTTGAAAAATCAAGGATTTAAAACGCTTTTTTATAAATTATCTTTCTTTGGTTGCAAAATTAAATTTTCCGTGCTACAATATTATGAAAGGGCTAAAGTCTTTTTTTAATTAAAATCGACGGAAGCGTTGAAGTTTATTTTTAGGTATATTATGAAAAACAAGTTAATTTCTCCACTTTTCAATACTCACGATAAATATAACGATTTAGAAGAAAAGTCTTGCTATAAGCCCGTTATCGATGAAAACGAGCAAGAAAACTCCTGCAAAACAAAGAAGAAATTTATCGAGTTTTTAGCCCCTTACTATCATTACTTTTTAGCGGCGGGCTTTATACTAATCTTCTTTTTTATAATGCTTATTGCGTACCGCGTTTATCCGTTCGGCAACAACGATATTTCAAGTTACGATATGATTTCGCAAATAGTTCCGTTTATCGAGCATATTTTCGACGTTTTTAGCGGTAAATCTTCGTTACTTTATTCAACGGCGATAGCAGGCGGCGCCGACGTTTTCGGAACGCTTGCGTATTGTTTGATAAGCCCGTTTACTTGGATATTTTTACTTTTCGGCAAATCAAACGTTTATTACGGAACGGCAATAGTTTTACCGTTAAAACTTATAGCGATAAGTTTTTCCGCTTTGTATTTTTTAGGTAAAGCGTTTCCGAAAATTCCTAAACCCGTAAGAGCGTTATACGCGCTTTTATACGCGTACTCCGGTTGGACTTTCGTTGCGAACACTTATATAAACTGGATGGACTTTGCAATATACCTACCCTTCGTAGCGTTAGGCTTTAAAAAGTTGATAACGTACGGCAAAATTATTGACTTTGCCATACCGTACGCACTAATGATTTACACTTGTTTTTCGTTAGCGTGCTTTTCGATGCTTTTGACGTTTTTGATTGCAGTCGGATACGTTTTTTTAACCCGAAAAGACGAAAAAGAAAAACTAAACCGCGCCTCGTTAGCGTTTTTATTAGCGGTTTCTATATCGCTTCCCGTAATGGTTCCGTCGTTTTTGGCTTACTTGTCTTCCGAAAGGAGCACGAGCATATTCGACAATCTTTATAAAGACCTTGACGTAACCCATTTATACAGGAAAACTTCTTATATAGTTTCCGACGCGTTTTTCGTGTTTTTAACCATCGTTTATTTTGTAAAACACGGCGTTAAACGGCCTATAGACGGGTTTTTATTGTTTGCGGGCGTAATTTTATTAGCCCCCGTCTTTATCGACGAATGTTGCAATTTGTTAAACGGCGGCGCATATTTAAGTTATTCTTTAAGGTTCGGTTTTTTAAATTCCTTTTATTGGTTTTACGTTTCGGGAAAACTTACGGAAGAGTTTTTTATTGAAGATAAGATAAAAAACGCAAAAGATAAGATAAAACTTAAAAAAACGTTAATTTTCGGCAGCGTTTTGGTTTTATCGGTTGCACTTTCGATAGTTTATATATGTTTGCACGAAAAAATCATCGCGTTTATAGACGGAATATATAAAATTTACGACGAAAACAGTTCGTACTCCTTCTTTGCGATATTCGCGCATTCTTTAGGCGGACTTGAACTATTAGGTCCCCTTGCGCTCTTAATTTGCGTTTCACTTATTTTGGCGGTAACGTTTTACATGAAAAAGTCGTGCGATAAACGGGTTATAGCGGTAGCGCTTAGTTGTCTTCTTATAAGTCAATTAGCATTTTACAATTTGTGTTTGGTTAAGGGAAATTTGCACGACCCCGCGATTTACGAAGATTATAACGAAATCGTAAGGCTTATCGGCGAAAACGAAGAAAACGAAAACGACTATTACAGAATAAAAGACACTACGGACCAGTTAACCGCCGACGCGCCGCTTACCACGCACACCAATTCTTTTAGCGTGTTTTCATCTGTGGTGGATAGCAAAAACTTTACCGCGATAGACTTTTTCAACTACTCCGGAAACGGCATAAATAGCGGAAAAAGCGCGCGAGGGCATTTCCTCGGCGATATGCTTTTGGGGTATAAGTATTATTTTCATAAAGATAAGTCGGACGAAAAGGATTATTCGGCTTTGGTTAAACGGTCGTATATAACCAAATTGGACTATACGTCGCGCGGAAGTTTTTCGGCTTACGAAAACCAAGCGGTGTTTCCGAACGCCTTTACCGTTAAAAGCGGAGATTTAAACTTCGACGGACTTAACTACGCCGAAAAGTTGAACAAACTGCACTATTTTTTAGGCGGAAAAGTTGATTTTTGCGACGAATATACGCTTGACTTAGACGACGTTAAAGAGTCTGACGACGGAACTTTTAAGGTTTATATTCAAATTGCGACGAAAGAGTCTTATTGGTTTTTAACCACCGATTTTCCTGAAAAATTCGATATAACTTACACGAGAAGTTCAAGTTACGACGTTGGCAACGCTAAAAAATTGAACTGCGGCGACGATATTCTTTTCGATTACTACGAATATTCTAAGGCACGCTATACGGCTACGCTAAAAGACGCGAAAGGACTTTTAACAAAAGAAGACATAATAAAATATTGCACGGTCTACGGCACTCAGGTAAAAACCGTATACGACCAAACGGACGGCGACGAGGAAGTTTACGACGTAGTATGGAAAAATAAAGTTGATTACGAAATCGTAAACGGCAATCAGTTTAATATAGCGGTTGACGCAGCCGACGACGAAACTTATTTGTTTTTGAACTACGTAAAATTAGACGGTCACGTTGCGACCGTAAACGGCAAAAAAGCCGAACTTATCGATAACGGACTTGATTTAATGCTTTTTAAACTTGAAAAAGGGCAAAACGAAGTTGTAATTAAATATCGCTCTCCATATATAAAATATGCCGTTTTCGGGCTTATAGCGGGACTTTTTATTATTGCACTAATATATTGTTTATTGAAAATCGAAAAGTTTTACAAGGTATTCGATACGGTTATTTACGTTTGCGGAATAGTTTTATTTATAGCGGTCGCGGGATTTTTCATACTTTTACCCGTCAGCGCCTTTTTGGTTAAAGCGGTAAAACTCTTAGTTGGTTTATTTATATAAAAAACCCCCTTTATAGGCGATAATCGACCTATAGAGGGGTTTTTTATTAATAATCTTCTTCGCAATCGTCTTTTAGGCGTTTACGACACTCTTTTTTGCAATTATTTTCTTTCAAGCAAACTAAAACGGTATCGTCGCCTATTTTGTTGACGTCACAAGGGCATAAAACGTATTCTTCACGACAGAACACGCCGCGCTTATCAGCGCATAGATACGATTGAATTTTTCCTTCCGGAAAACTAAAACGTATATCGCAAATATACCCCAAAACTTTTCCGTCCAAAATATTTACGACCTTTTTCTTTTTAAGATCGGAATAATTTATTTCCATAATTTTACGTCCTGTTTTACTATATTGAAAAACGACGTAAAAAATTACTTTTAAATAAAACAATCCGTATTTTTAAGACGGTTTTTAGGCTTTTTATCAAAAAAGTCTTTATATAGGTCGATTATCAAACCATTTTAAGATATTTCTTTTTTAATAAACAATAAAGCGTTCTTCTCGATTCTCGATACCTGCGCTTGCGATAATCCTATTTCTTTTGAGATTTCCGTTTGCGTTTTGCCTTCGTAATACCTAAGGTTTATAATTTTTCTTTCCCTATCGCTAAGCCCTTGCAAAGCAGATTTTACGGCGGCGTTTTCGGTCCAGCGTTCTTCGGTGTTGAATTCGTCGGCGAGCTGATCCATTATTAGCAAAGTATCGCCGTCCTTATCGTAAACAGGATCGTATAACGATACGGTGTCGGAAATTGCGTCTAACGCGTACGCCACTTCCGACTCTTTAATCTCAAGCCGCCTTGCAATCTCTGCGGCGGTGGCTTCTTCGCACTCTTTTTCTATTTGGTTTCGCGTTTTCAACACTTTATAGGCGGTATCGCGAACGCTTCTAGGCACCCTCAAACTGTTTTTCGTACGTAAAAATCTTTTAACTTCGCCTATTATCATCGGCACCGCGTAAGTGGAAAATTTTACGCCGAAAGATAAATCGAAATTATCGGCGGCTTTAATAAGCCCGACGCAACCGGCTTGAAACAAATCGTCTTTGTAACTTCCTCCGTTAAACTTTTTAATTACCGACAAAACTAAACGCATATTGCAAGTTATCAATTTATCCTTGGCTTCTTTTTTGCCGTCTTTCATCTCTTTTAATAATTGATTACACTCTTTAGAATTAATTTTAGGAAGCATAGCGGTGTTTACTCCGCAAATTTCCACGCTTTGGTTAGTCATATGGTTCCTCCTTGCGATAAAAAGCCTCTTTTTATTGTAAAAGTGGGGCTATAAGCCCGTTATCGGCGTTTTTATCGTTTTAGTATTATCGGCAAACTAAAATTTTTTATACTAAAAGATATCTATCGCCTTACTTCTTTTTAAAGCCGAAAATCGTTTATCAAGTGAAATTTTATTGAATATAAAACTTTTCGTCGTTAAAAAGGTTTGAAATAATTTTATAATGTGATATAATAGGTAGGCGTTCGTTCTTTTGATACGTATTTTTACGAAGGAGGCGTTTTATGGGCTTTACTAAACCCGATTTTAAAAACAGTGTTTTAAACGTTACCGCAACTTTAGCGGAATATTTTAACGCGCCTAACAAAAACCCCGTAATCCCCTCTTTAAAAGAAGAACTCGATAAGAATTATCAAAAAGTAGTATTTATTTTGTTCGACGGTATGGGAATGCACCCCTTAAACGTAAATGCGCCGAAGGACGGTTTTTTGCATAAAAATATCAAAGCCGTTTTGACGTCGACCTTTCCGTCCACTACGACTAACGCGACGACTTCCGTTAACACGAACCTATTGCCTCTCGAGCACGGTTGGTTCGGTTGGATACTTCATTTTAAAAACGTTAAAAAACACGTGGCGTTGTTTCCGCACGTCGATGCTTTGACGGGTGAAAAGGTTGATTTCGAATACCCCCTAAAACCGAGCGACGACTATTGGTTTAACTACGCTAATACCGATTACGAAATAACGACGGTTATGCCGAGGTACTGCAAAGGAAGAGAATGCAATTCCGTTATAATCCATAGCGTTGAAGATTGTTTATCCGCCGTTCAATCGCTATGCGATAAAGACGGTAAGCAATTCGTATTCACCTACTGTCCGGACCCCGATATGACGATGCACGACTACGGCGTGACGTCTTTAGAGGCAAAAAGAGTTATTGAAACGATTTCGGACGGCTTACGCGAACTTCAAAAAAATACTAAAAACACTTTATTTATAGTCGTTGCCGACCACGGGCAAGTAGACGTTAAAGGCGAGGTCGATTTTTATAAAGACCAAGAACTAAACGATATGCTTTTATGCCCTGCTTTTTTGGACGCGCGCACCCCTGCGTTTTGGGTAAAGCCCGACGAGAAAGCCGAGTTCGAAGAAAAATTCACTAACCGTTACGGAAAAGATTTCGTATTATATAAGACGGAAGATTTGTTACGCGAAGGGTATTTCGGCGACCGCGGCGAGTACGGGGATCTTCTCGGCGACTATATTGCAATCGGCACGGATACGGATAAATTGTTTAACCCTATTCCGCCGAGAGAGGGCGACGACGGATTCAAATTTAAAGGACATCATACCTCGCTTACGAGAGAAATGACCGTTCCTCTAATATTCTTCAGTTCGGACGACGATAAATAATATAAAGTCCGATTATAAAACTTTTACCATAACTTTACAAATAACATCGAGGTACTTTTTTATGAAAACTTACACCGTTGATATCAAAGGCTATAAAGCCGAACTTCCCGTTTTACCTATTTCCCCTACGCTTGAAATCGCCTTTTTCAATCTTCACGGTAACCAACGCCTTACCGAACACTGCGGTAAGGAACTATCGAAACTTTTAGGCGATTGCGACGTTTTGTTGACCGCGGAATCCAAAGGTTTACAACTCACCCACGTTATCGCGAGAGAATTAGGACACGAATATTACGCCGTTGCAAGAAAGTCTAAAAAACTTTATATGCAAGACGGGATAGAAGTAAATATCGACTCCACAATAACCACCGGAAGAGAACAATGCTTTTATCTATCCAAGCACGACGTAGACCTTTTAAAAGGTAAAAAAGTCGGCATAATCGACGACGTAGTTTCTACCGGCGCTTCGCTTATGGGTTTGGAAAAATTAGTAGAATTGTCGGGCGGCGTTATCCACAAAAAAGCATTCGTTTTAGCCGAAAGCGACGCAGCGAATAGAAAAGACGTTATCTACTTAGCGACTATCCCCGTTTTTCCGATAGAAAAATAATTTAACTTTAATATAAAACTGAAAACGTTTCCCGTTGAAAACTATTTCAATCGGGACGGTTTTTTGCAAACAAAAAAGCCCGTTTATAGACGATAATCGACCTATAGACGGACTTTTTCTTTATTTCGTGTATTTGTCTTCCTTAGATTTTTTATCTTAAATTTACCCTATCGACGCTAAATAAAAGCACGAAAACGCCGCGGTTTTTAGTTTGTTAAAATATTATTTTTTTGTAAAGATTCCATCTATTTTAATTTTACCGTCGGCTTCAAGGCGCGGCTTATCGGGATTTCCGTTCCGCTTTTTAAAGTAACCGCCGAAAACGCTTTTTTTTACTTAAATGAACGAATTGTAATACGCACATATATTCACCCGTTGCTATATTAGACGCCTTACGGCGCTCGTTTCGGCTCGTTTTTTTGACTGAAAACGTTAAGGTAAAGAATTAAGATTGATTGTACGCCGCTACGCCGAACGAAGTTGCGGCACTTTTAGTGCCGCAACCAGGGATTATAAGATTTTATAATTTAATCTCTCTACCGCTACGCGGCTACACCTCATCACCGCCTACGGCGGAGCTTCCCCTCAAGGGGAAGCCTTTAGTTTTTGCGGAAGATTGAAGAGTATAAAAAAGACTACCGCGTAAAGCGCGATAGTCTTTTAAAATATTAAAGTGACGAATAAATGCGTTATTCAAGGTAATGAATAAATGCGTTATTCAAGGTAATGAATAAATGCGTTATTCAAAGTTGTGAATAAGTTAATTATTCGTTAACGGGTTTCTTTAAGGGTTTTTTAAAGAATACGAAGTAAGCCCATAAGGTGGTTAAGCCGACTACTACGACGTCTAATAAAACCAACAATAAAATCCACGTTTGGAATCCTCCGCTAATGCCCTTACCGCTGATTTCAACGGCGAACATATCCCCGTCGGGGTTTTCACCGCGTTTGGTAGCCTCTGAATATTCGGCTTGACGATAAAGCGTATTGCAAAGGGTGTATAAGGTATTGTGCGCGGATTCACGCAAGCAATAAAGCGCGGTTTTGGACGTTTTGTCCTTCAATTTAGACTCTGCAACTAAGGTGTTGGAAGAGTTTAAAACGATATTAGTACCGCTGCGCAAACCTAAATCGAAAGCGTATTCCTCGTTACCGGGCGTCCAAGCGTCGGTAATGACGGAACCTTTAAAGCCCCATTCGTCGCGTAAAACTTCTTGTAAAAGCGCGTAAGAGCCGCCGCACCAAGTAGCGCCGATGCAACTGTAAGCGTTCATCACGGCGTTAGCCTCGCCTTCTTTGACGGCGATTTCGAAAGCCTTCAAATAGTTTTCACGCATGGCTTGCTCGGTAACCCAAGTGTAAAGTCCGATGCTTGCGCCCGACTGAATATTTGCGGTTTCATTTACGGCAAAGTGTTTTAAATAGCAATATACGCCGTTGTTTGCCGCGCCTTTAATGGTGTTTGCCGCCATTTTACCGGAGATGAAGGCGTCTTCGCTGTAGTATTCGAAGTTTCTTCCGCCGAACGGAGAACGGTGCAAGTTACAAGCGGGCGCGTACCAACCGGAAACGGAATTAGATGCTTCGTAACCGATAACGAGACCGTAAGTATAAGCCAATTTTTCGCTCCAAGTTTGACCTAAAACGGTTTCGGAGGGGAAGAACGTAAAGTCGTACTGCTTATCCGTCATAACCGAGCCGTTAAGCCCCATAGGACCGTCCAAGTCGAGCAATAAAGGCTTGCCGATAGACGCTATTTCGGGCGTTTGGTAACCGCCGTATAAGAAGTAATTAAGCAAATCTTTTTCGGACATTTGATTTAAAAGTCGAGTCCACTTTTCGCTGTCGTAATCCTTACCGAGTTCCTTAATAAGGTCGAGATTGGGATTGCCGTTTTCGTCGTAAAGTTTTAAATCGCCCGAAGCGCCTTGAGTGTAAGTTTCTTCGGTATCCTTAAAACTGTTCCAATCGGTAGTCGCGGTAAAGCCTTGTTTACGCGCGGTAAGATGCAAAGTGGGGAAAGTGCCCGTAAAGTCTTTACGCGTCATATACGTTACGTTTTGCTTAACGTTAGAGCCGTCGGAAGAAATACCGTTGTCGCTTGCTTCGTTGCCGGTAAAGCGGTTGTATACTTCCTTGCCGTCGACGTAATCGATATTGATATCGCTTTGAACGGTGTAAGTTATAACCGAAGAATCTTTGCCGTTTTTCAAAGTCGCGGGGGTGTGCGCGTCTTTGGAAAGATAAACGGTGTAATTACCGCTTTCCATTTCGTAACCCTCGTGTCCGTTTTCGTTTGCGTCGTTATAGTCGTAAGACGCCATATCGGACGCTTTAAACGAGATAGTAAACTTAGTGCCGCTAATCGCGTCTTCCTTTTCGGAGTCCACCGGGTCTAACTCAACCGTTTTTTGGAAACCTATAAGGTTTTTAGCGGATTTTTCAATGCCGTCTTTGTATTCGGCGCCGTAATATACTTGAACGACGTCCATGCCGGGCACCGAACCTACGTTTTCGACCTCTACCGTCAATTTAATTTCGGTGTCGGCGGTAATAGTAGAACCGGGCGCGGGGCTTACGGATACTAAATTCCAATTAAACTCGGTATAAGATAAACCGTAACCGAAGGGATATTGAACGACGTCTTTATAGCCGTTTTTAATACCCCAAGTAGTTTTTGCGTAATCGGTATCCCAAAAACCTTCGGCGTCGGCGGTTTCGTACCACTTATAACCGACGTAAATACCTTCTTGGTAATCGATATAGTAGCGGTCTGCGTCGGAATACTTTTTAACACCCGCTTCTTCCGTATTTACCATTTGAGCATCGGGCGAATTTGCGTAAGTTGCCGCGGTTGAAAAATCGTAAGCGTAAGTGTCGACGGTTTTGCCGGAAGGGTTGACCGCTCCCGTCAAAGCCTTAGCAATGGCGTTGGCGCCGTATTGACCGAAAGCGCCGACCGACATAGCCGATTTAACGCAAGTTCTATCAACGAAGTCTAAATTCATCGTGTTGATAGAGTTTACGATAACGATTACGTTTTTAAAGCCCGTTTCTTCCAAAAGATCCAAAAGTGCTTCTTCCTCGGTAGAAATATCGAGATAAGTTCTATCTTCGTCAGTCGGAAGTTTTGCTTTTACTTGGCGTTTAGGAAGATCTTGGTGTTCACCGCCTAAGCGAGTGATGAAAACGATAGCGGTGGAAGAATACCGTAAAGCATCTTGCATATTAACCGCCGCGGTAAGTTCGGCTTTGGTGGGTTCGATTAAGTTTAAATAAGGATAACTTTTCGACCAATAACCGTCGGATTTTCTTTCCGCGTAATAATCGGAATAAGCCTTTTGAATAGCGGGGTTAGGCGTAAGACCTGCGTTTTGTAAGCCTTGATAAAAGGTTACCGCTTTATCTACGGAGCCGGAGTCCCCCGATCCGCCGCCCGAATACGCCGGCGCGATAGAAGACCAACCGAAAACGTTTACATTTTTAACGTCGTCTTGCAAGGGCAAAGATTTAACGCCTTCTTCGATTTCTTCGTTTTTAAGCAAAACCAAGCCTTCGGCCTCTATTTGTTCGGCTATTTTGGCGGTTTCATCGAATTTTACGCCGGAAGTGTCTATATCGTAACCGCTTAAGTGTACGCCTATTACGTCGCTAAACAAATACGCGGCGATATTGCCCGCGATAAGGGCTATTATTAGTAGCCCCATCGCGACCGCTTGTAAAACTTTTAAAGTTTTTTTCATGTTAATAAGTCCTGATTTTTTTTCAATTAAGCGTTTGCAGCGTGTGCTACGCCGTCAACGTCGCCGCTTAAAGTAAAGTAGTCTAATTCCCAGAAAGACGTACCGATAGTAGTAATCGTTATGGTGTTGGTTTGTCCCGCTTTAAGTTGGATTTCACCTACTACTATTTCTTCGAAAGCGTAACCATCGCCCGCTGTTCCGTCGTTGTCGCAGTCTTTCCACCAACCTTCGATTGTAAACTTTTTATCGCCGAAGGAAATTGCTTGATCGTTAACGGTGAGGGTTATATAATCGGAAATCTTTTTAAACGTAGTATCGCGATGTCCCATTGCCATCGTAAGTGTAACCGTCGTATCCTTGGTTGCGGTGATATTGTAAACTAAAACGGCGTTTTTACGACCTGTTTCATAAGCGGTATGGAGATATTTTCCGCCGCTTGCTTTAGGTTGATCAACGATTAACGTACTGCTTGCAACGCCGTCGGAGGTAGCACTATTAGCGGCTTCGCCCTCGATAGTGATGCTCTTTGCAGGGGGAACGCTTACGCCCTTAAAGTTTGCTTTGTTAACCTTTTCTACTTCAGCCATTTCGTCTTCGGTTTTTAATTTGTAGCCGTAAACGCTTGCCGTGCTGCCGTCTTTATCGTCGATAGAGTTGATTTGTAACGACCAAAGCATACTCTTTTCATCTACGGTAGTGCCTTCGGCTTCTAAGGGAAGGAAGAATTCTACTACGTAACCGGTTGCGGTGTTGCTGGCTACGGCATCGCCTGCCGCAACGTATTCGGCTAACTTGTCGTCGCCCTTTAACGCGGTTTTGTATTCAACGCTGCTTAAATTTGCAAAAGGAGTAGCAAGACCGTCTTTGTCGGAACGAACGTGATAACCGAAAGCGTCGAATTGAAGTTTACTGTGGATATCGCCGTATTCGAACCAGAATTCGATCATATCGTTTACGTAACCGTATCTTAAGGACCAATCTAAATTACCTTTAGAATCGTCGATAAATTGTTTACCGCGAGAAGCTACCACGTCATCGTTTACGTCAACGTAAACGTATACGCCGTTGCCTTTAGCAAGCATATAAACGATTGCGCCGAGTTTATCGTTTTGCGTTCCGCTGATACGAACGCTTACCGCCGCCATTTTTACGTATTCGGCATCCTTAACACCGTCAATCGAGATGGTGGAAGAAGTTAAGCCAACCGTTGTTTCGGGGTGTTTTCTTTCTTTAAAGATAGGAGTGATGGTTACGTCGTTTTTAGGCATAACGAAGTTAGTTTTAGTCCAAGTGGTCGTACCGTCCGTCCAACCAACTAATTCTTGTCCTTGAGGGAACGCTTACGCCCTTAAAGTTTGCTTTGTTAACCTTTTCTACTTCAGCCATTTCGTCTTCGGTTTTTAATTTGTAGCCGTAAACGCTTGCCGTGCTGCCGTCTTTATCGTCGATAGAGTTGATTTGTAACGACCAAAGCATACTCTTTTCATCTACGGTAGTGCCTTCGGCTTCTAAGGGAAGGAAGAATTCTACTACGTAACCGGTTGCGGTGTTGCTGGCTACGGCATCGCCTGCCGCAACGTATTCGGCTAACTTGTCGTCGCCCTTTAACGCGGTTTTGTATTCAACGCTGCTTAAATTTGCAAAAGGAGTAGCAAGACCGTCTTTGTCGGAACGAACGTGATAACCGAAAGCGTCGAATTGAAGTTTACTGTGGATATCGCCGTATTCGAACCAGAATTCGATCATATCGTTTACGTAACCGTATCTTAAGGACCAATCTAAATTACCTTTAGAATCGTCGATAAATTGTTTACCGCGAGAAGCTACCACGTCATCGTTTACGTCAACGTAAACGTATACGCCGTTGCCTTTAGCAAGCATATAAACGATTGCGCCGAGTTTATCGTTTTGCGTTCCGCTGATACGAACGCTTACCGCCGCCATTTTTACGTATTCGGCATCCTTAACACCGTCAATCGAGATGGTGGAAGAAGTTAAGCCAACCGTTGTTTCGGGGTGTTTTCTTTCTTTAAAGATAGGAGTGATGGTTACGTCGTTTTTAGGCATAACGAAGTTAGTTTTAGTCCAAGTGGTCGTACCGTCCGTCCAACCAACTAATTCTTGTCCTTGAGGAGGAGTTGCTTGAATACCTAAAGGAAGCGAAGAACCCGCCTCTACCTTTTGAGAGGTCGTGCCGTCGGCAAAAGTAGCGCCGCCGCCTAAAGTCAATACGTGGGCATTCATATAAATGCCGCTTACGTTGCCTTTTAAACTGATATAGTCTACGTTAGCCCAACCGTTGGTCACGCCGACTAATTTAATAACGTTTTCGCCTTGCTTTAAAGAGATTTTGCCAAGGTTTACCTCAACGAAACTCCACATAGGAGAAGAAACGCAAGTATAAGTTGCGGTAGTTTCGATAACCGTGTAATCGTCGGCACCCGCTTGCTTTAAAGAGAAGGTAACCAAGTTGCTTATAGGTTGATTGGTAGCGCCACCGCGGTTCCATACGGAAGTACCTAAGAATACTTCTTTATCTTCGCTTACGTCAAGCGTGAATTCCATAACGACTATGGCGGGAATCTTTTCAGCTTTCATACCGGCCGCGTCGTTTTGGTTTAAGTATACGGCTTTACCGCCGCTTGCTTGGCTTGAACTTGAAACTACCGGCGTGTATTTGTCTACGCCTTGGTAATAGAAATTGGAGTTTTCGGTTTCTAATTTTAAAGTGTTTCCTTCTAAAGCGGTGATGGTTTCGCTCTTAGTGACTTCGTCGATGGATTCTACGTCCCAACCGATGAATTCGCAACCTTCGGTTACGGTAACTTCGCTTTCGGTAGGATATTCGTCGGCGGAAACTTTAGCGCCTTCGATTTTTTCCAACGTCTTGATGGTGCTGCCGTCGGGGTTAGCGAAAGTAATGATGAATAAACCGGATCTTTCGTATAAAACGTAAACGTCCATATCCGCGGTTATACCGTCTTTTTGCCAAGCGGTGGTAGAGTAACCTTTAATTTTGTAACCGTCCATACCAAAGGCTTCCCTCATACCGGTAGTTACGGTAACTTTTTTACCTTTTTTGGAAGTTAATTCCATAGTTTCAAGGTAACTAGACGCTTTTCCGTCGGCATCTAAAGTGGCGTTTTCGTCAAAGTCGTAGTGGAAAGTGACGGTGTAATCTTGTTCTACCGGGGGAGTAGGCGTGGGGGTATCGCCGCCGCCCGTAGAGGACGAACTACCAGTAGAGCCGCTGTCGTCTTTTCCGCCGCCGCACGCAACTAATCCGAAGACCATTACGCTGGCAAGCAAAACGCACAAAATTTTTGCTAATAACTTTTTCATTTTTTATTCTCCTTTATCTGGATTTTTTATTTTTTTTTGAGTTTTTTTGGTTTATCGCGTTGTCCGTGATGATTCGTTTTTTTACCCTCTCAGGCGCTTCGTGCCGACTCCCTACGTAGGAGCCTTGCGCTGAAAGCTGCCCCCCTTATCGATTAAGGGGAAGTCGCTCGTAGAGCCGAAAGGGATAAGTGGTTTGAGATTTGTCGAGAGATTGTTCACGCATACAATCCCGTTACGGACGAAAAAGTCCCGTCCCTAACGATTTGTTTTTATCTTTACGCGACTATCGTCGCACCCTCTCAGGCACTTCGCGCCAGCTCTCCCAAGGGCGAGCCTTTCTTTGCTACGCCGCTACGAGACACCCTCTCAGGTGCTTCGTACGGGATCTTTCAAGGGCGAGCCTTTCAAGGTGAAGG
>CAZMOD010000025.1:0-9809 GCA_964567885.1 uncultured Christensenella sp. | reverse complement strand
CCCTCTCAGGTGCTTCGTACGGGATCTTTCAAGGGCGAGCCTTTCAAGGTGAAGGCTTTAGTTGAAATTATTCTTCGGGGGTTAAGAAGTAGCAAACGTTTTCCTTGCCGCCGTCGGTAAAGGTGTTAAGGAAGGTTGCAAAGTCCTCGTTATAGAATTGTAAATCGTCGTAATAAGTTTTCCAACGGTCGGCGCCGTCAATCCATTCTCTTATTACGCAAAAGCGCTTGTTGCTTCCTAAAAAGTCGTAACCACCCCAACCGATTGCAGTGTTGTCAACCGTGTCGCGCGCGGAATCGTAATCGATGATAACGTTTCCTTGATAAATAAAGCCGGAAGTGTTTTTATAAGGACCGGCTTCGGCACCGTATTGAGTGTTAACGATAAACATCTTTGCTAAACCCATAACGTTGTCGGTGATTTTTACTTTTTCGGTCATTTGATTCTTCCAAGGTCCTCTCCAAAAGAATACGTGTCCGTTATCGTGTAAGTCGGGGCGTTGTTCGCACAAGCCGTAACCGGAATACCAAATATGGTTTTTGCTAATCGATACGTTTTCGAAGTGGCTGTAATTGTTCTTTTCTGCGGTTACGAAGAATTCTAAACCGTAGTTGCAGTACTCTATAACGTTTTCGGTTATTTCGATATTTTTTTCAACCAAGTCCGTAAGTTGATTAACGGTGCCTTGAGGGGTTATGCCGGTGTCGTAACATTGATAAACGTAATTGTTCTTTACGTAAAAACCGTTGCAAGAAAGCCAAACTTGAACGGCGTTGCCGTATCTTACGCTGTCTTTCGGCGTGGCAGTTTGAAGCGAGCCGCCTATCCAACCGAATTCGCAATTTTGCACCGTTAAGTTTTTGGGGTTCTCTGCGGAAACGCCGTGTGCACCCGTATATTTGAAGCAAAGATTGTCAATCGTAACGTCGTCGCATTTAACTACCGCCAAGTGATGTTTTACGCTGAATTCTATAGCCCAAAATCTTTCACCGGGGTTTCCTTCGCTATAAAGGTAAACGTAATTGTCGGCTTTATTGTCACCGAAAGATACGTCGTTGTGCCAAAAGTCTAAGTCGTTTTTGAGTTCCGACGTACCCGACCATGCTTCCGCGTAGGAAGAATTTTTAGCACCTTTGTCGTCGTACTTAAAGCGAGTGGAATTATAATACTTGTCGCCTTGATAAGTAACTACCGCTTTTACGCCCCAATACTCTCCGTCGTTAAATACGATGGTGCCGACGTCTTCGTCGAAGGGGTTTTTATAGCGCCATACGTTTTTGGTTTCAGTCTGTATCCAGTTGTTTTTACCCGTTCCGTTTTCGGGGGAACCGTAAATAACGGGCTTGCCGTTTGCTACGTCGCCGTAAGCGGTGTAAGTTACGCCCTTTTTAGCGATAAGTTGTCCGCGCCATAATCCGCCGCGTTCAAAGCATACGTAGTCGCCTGCTTGTAAGCCGACGGCGTTAACTTTTGATAAAGTACGCCATGCGTTGCTTTCCGTCAAGCCGTCTTTACTATCGTCTCCGTCGTTTGAAACGTAGTAAACGGTTGCGGTGGACGGGATATCTAAGTTGTCGGTATATAAAATATCGGATATCTTGTCGTCGGTTTTTTCGCGATACTCGTCAAGCATTTCTTCCGCGGTGGGTGTAGGAGTAGGCGTAGGGGTAGGAGTTACGCCGCCACCCGTCGAGGACGAACTGCCGGTAGAATCTTCTTTTCCTCCGCACGCTATTGCCGTGAAAAGTAAAAGCGTTACGAGAAGAAAACTTACAATTTTTGCCGTGAAATTTTTCAAATTTTTTCTCCTTTTTCGGAATTTTTCTTTTGCCCTTATATAATAGTTTGCGCCCGTATTCGATTTTTTAGGCATGAAAAAAGGGCTTAGACGAAAATACTCGTCTTGCCCTTAAATTATCCTACGGATATTTATTTTTTGCAACATTTTTTTACTGAATTGTCGTTTTTTTGGACTGAATTGTCAAACCGCGGTTTTTTTACGATTTTTTAGCGGCTTTTTCGGTCGGTTTTACGGCATCGGGATTGCTATGGATAAATCGAAAACACCGTCTTCCGCCGATATAACCGTTTGCCCGCCGTAAATATTTACTACGTTACGAACGCTTTTTAAACCGTAACCGTGTAAGTCTTCCGCGCGCTTGGTAGTTTTGGGTACGCCGTTTTGAAAATCTATTACGCCGTCGTAATCGTTATAAGTGTTTATTAGTAAAAAACCGTGCGATCTTTTTATGGTTAGCCCTATCGCGCGCCGCTCTTTATCTAACGCGCTTACGGCCTCGATGGCGTTATCTAAAAGATTACCGAACAAAGAATACACGTGGGCGTCTTTTATAAAGTCTAAACTTCCGCCGTCTAAAATGCAAGACAGTTCTATCGATTTGCTTCTGCAAAGAGTGTTTTTTTCGTTCAGAATTACGTTCAAAGCCTCGTTGTCGGTTTTATAAAAGGCGTCGAAGTCGTTAACCGACTTTTCTATTTCCTTTAAATACGTTTGGTCGATAACGTCTTGCGTGCCTATTTGACGAAGTTGGTGCTTTAAATCGTGGCAGCGTATGTTAAGGGTTTCTATGTTTTCCTTAGAGGCGGCGTATTGCTCTCTTTCCTTTTCTTGAAGATGGCGGTTGACCGCAAGTTCTATTTCCGCTTGCTTGCGCTTAGGAAGTTCGAAAAGCAATATCATAACCAGCACGCAACAAGCGACGTTATAAGTATGGAGAAGTAGTATCGCGGTGGTGCCTACGTCGTCTGAAATGGAAAAGGTTGCAATGGAACTAAATACGACGTCGATAACGACTATTACCGCGGCGATAACTATCATCGTGACGGAGTTTAGTTCACATACGTCGTATTCCTTCGCGGCGCGTGCAAAAACGAGGTACATACACGCGCAAAAACCCACGAACGCTATGAAATAGCACATAAAAAACAGCACGACGGATAAAAAGTTTTCCATTAAAAACTCTTTATTTAAAGTGCTACTGCCATAAAAATCCAAGTTAAGTTTGCCGCTAAAATCGAAAATCACGTTCAGAAGTTCGTAAGCCTCTTGGAAAATGTGTTGCACCGTGTAGCCCGCTATCGCGCAAAATACTAAGTTTTTTACGGGACAGTCGAATAAGAAGATTAAAGCCGCGGCGGTAACTAAAAACATTCCGAAAAACATTAGCGACGAAAAAATCGCGTTATACGCTAAAATCGGGAAAAATACCGACGCCAAAATGCAAGCGACTACGCTTACTATGAGCCTAAGAAAAAAGTGAGAACGACGGCTTAAATTTGTCGTAAAAAGCCCCTCCGCAAACATAAGTTGCGCCATGAATATGGGGCGGTACATCGCAAGTTGGGATAAATCGAACATTACGGGCGCCCTCCCGTAAAATATTTAGCGACGTAGGCAAGAAATTCCTTTTTTCTGGGACGAGCGACGACTAATTCTTCCTCACCGACTATAACGGAATCGTCTAAGACCTTCCTTACGTGCTTTAAGTTGACTAAATAGCAACGGTTGATTTGGAAAAATCCCGTTTCTTCACTCAAAGTCCCCGTAAGATTTTTTATGGTATCGCGGGAAACTAAAGCGCTTCCGTCGTCGAGGTGGTAGATAAGTTGATGGGATAAAGATTCGACGTAGCGTATCGTAGACGCTAATATTTTATGCGTGCCTTGCTCGCCTTTAACGTAAACGGAAACGTCTTTCATATTGGCAACGTAAGTCATTATACGCTTCATTTTGGTTATAAATATGGAATACCTTAAAGGCTTGACGATAAAGTCGAAGGCGTTTACCTCGTACCCGTTGACAGCGTACTGTGCCATATTGGTAACGAAGACGAGGCAAGTTTGATCGTCGAGTTTACGCAATCTTTTAGCGCTTTCCATACCGTCAAGGTCGGGAAGTTCTATATCCATAAACACTATTTTGTAGTCGGCTTTGTAGTCGTCCAAAAAAGAGAGTGAGTCTTTAAAATGCGCTATGGTGAAAGTTTCACCTATGGAATCGAAGTAACTGTCAAGGAAATTTTTTAGTTGATTATAGTCCCTGTCGTTGTCTTCTATCGCCGCGATTCTTATCATATTAGCCCCCGCAAGTTTTTCCTTCGTTATTTATAGCCTAACACGAGAAAAGACTTTTTGTCAATGATTTTTAACAATTTTTTTGAATTAACCGTAAAAATTTTTTATATTTGTATTTTTTATTTTTGTCGCGTTTCGGCTCGTTTTTGTGCGATAACGGGCTTATAGGCGGACTTTTTGAAAAATACCCGAGGTTTTTTTTACGAGGCTTCGGATATTTTTAACGTGGATTATTTAGTTTTTATATAATTATTTTTCTTTGCTTGAAAATGACGAAAACCATTTTTCTATTTTAGGTTGGTTCTTACAATACAGTAAAAACACGGCGACAAGCAGCGTAAATATTGCTATCCACACGGGAATCCCCCAACCGTTAAACGGTATTAAATCGCCGGTGCCTAAAAAACAAACGGCTCCGATATATATCGGGCGGACGATAAGCATTACTATGAAAAAGAATTTAAAACTCATTTTGGTAAGCCCTGCGACCATACACAAAATATCGTCGGGGAAAAACGGCAATATTTGCATTAAAACGAATAACACGTTGCCTTTATTGCCTAACAAATCGACGTATTTGTCGGTAGTTTCTTTTCCGACGCACCAATAGACTACAGGCTTACCGAAAAGGCGACCTATATAAAACGCGACGACGGAGCCTACTACCACCGAAGCGTAAGACACCAAAAACGCAACGACGGGACCGTATATGGCGGTCCCCGCGAGGTAGAATAAAAACCCCGGTGCGGGAAGAATTATTACTTGAAAAAGTTGCAATAAAACGTATATTACGTACCCGTAAGCGCCGCTGTCGATAATTATTTTTTTGATTTTTTCTAAGTCCTTAAAACTATCGAAAAGACCGAAAACGTTTAGCAAAAAGAAAGTTAAAACGAATATAAAAGTTACGACGTTGCACACGAAAGCCGACTTGAAAAGTTCTTCCTTTTTCAATATATAAAACGCCGCGGAAGAGATAGTAAAGCCTATTATCGCAGCGTACGCCAAAACTTTTACGTACCACTCTATTTCGTTCAAAAACAGAATCATACACGCAAGCATAAGCGCGCCCAATAAAAAGTTTACCACGAGTATCGCGGCGTTTTCGATTTTTTTATTCGTCGTTTTCATTTTCGGTCGATTTTATTCTTTGTAAATTTTGCTTTGTATATACGGCAAGCGATATAAAGACGAAGAAAATGCTTATAATTATTAGCGTCGTGGACGCCCAAGACGGAATCCCCGTCCACAAAAGATGAATCACTACGTTGACGTAAAGACACACGGTAGTTGCTTTCCCTAAAATATTGGCGCTATAAGTAGTACCCGTTTTTTTGATGACGATAAGCCCTTCCACGCCCATAACTATTTCTTTTGCCGCAAAAATTACGCTAAGCACGATTATCGGCGGTGACTTTAAGTAATCGCACGTCAAAATCAGCATTGCTAAAAGCGTAAGTTTGTCGGCAACGGGATCAAGCGCTTTTCCTAAAGCGGTTACCATGTCGAACTTTCTTGCGATTACGCCGTCGATAACGTCGGTTACCGCGGAAACCGCTATTAAAACTACGGTAAAAATCCGCCGATTTAAAGAATACGCCCACACTATAAACGGTATTAAGACTATTCTAAAAATTGATAATGCGTTAGGTATATTTAAATTGTTTTCCTTCATAATACCTTATTATACATTGATTTGGTGTTGATACGCAAATTTTTGTGAAAACTTACTGAAAATTTGAAAAATTCCCGTCAAAACAAGGGGGTTTTAGAAATTTTTAAGTTAGTTTAACGGAAAATACGGTGGATTTACGGGAATAATAACCGAAAATACGTTCGCCGCGCCCGTTAAAGATATAATTGCGTTTCTTACGTATTGATAAAGTTCACGCGTGGCGCTCGTCAAAAACAGTTCTTTTTCTTCTTCGCTGTTCGCGTCGAAGACTTCGAAACATCCGACGAAGGAAACGAATAAATCGAAAACCTTAGGGGAATTTTCGGTGGACTCTATTTTCGCGGTCAAAACTATCATCATATCGTTTTCGCTTACTTTGGAAGTTTTGACTAAGCGTTGAAACACGGGTTTTTCGGTAAAAGCGTTTTGCGAAGGCTTGACGGGATTAAGTTTAAAGCGGATTTCCTCGGCGTTTATGCCCTTCGTTTTATAAGTCATTTTTTATAAACTCCTTTACTAATCTTGGAAAAAGTAAGGCTCTATGTCGACTATCGACGCTTTTTTAAGGGTAAACTCGTAAGGATGTTTCTCAAAAGAATACGCCTCGACGACTTTATCGCAAAAAGAAATTATATCCGAAGTCGCCTCTTCCCTCGATACGTCGTTTAAAAATTCGTGCAAAACGCCGTCGTAAAGTTTTAGCGTTACGTCTTTTACACCGACTTCTTTATAGGTCTTATAAAGTTTTTCGGTAAGTTTACCGAAGCCGCCGACGGGATCGTCTTTTCCGCTTATTATAAGCATAGGCAAATTCTTATTAAGTCTTGCCAAATTCTTCTTTTTATAAATTTCCCTCAAACCTTTGAAAAACGCCCTGTAAAAGTTGTACGAACAAATAAATCCGCAATAAGGGTCCTCGTCGTAACGTTTTGCCTCGCTTTCGATGGTGGAAATAAAAGAATCTCTTTTTAACTGCTTTTTATAACTGTCGAAGGTCATTGAATTTAACAGTTTCGCGGGTTTAGATTTTCCTTTAAAAACGCAGCCAAGCCAAGCGACTATTCCGCCCGCGTAAGGAAGAGCCCCCGCCATACTAGCACTTCCGCCCAAGATAACGCCGGAAATATAGAAATGATATTTTTCGATAAACCTTTGCGATAAAAACGAGCCGTAACTGTGGGAAAACAAGATGATATTTAGCTTAGGATACTTTTCGGAATAAATTTTACATAGCTTAGCCATATCCTTTAAAGTATCTTTATACATATCTCCGTCCGAATACCCGAAAGTTTCCTTGTCCGTTTCGCCGTGACCTCTATGGTCGTCGCCGATTACCAAGTAGCCTTGCTCGTTAAGTTTTTCGGCGATATATGAATATCTCAATATATGTTCACACATTCCGTGCGCTATCAAGACGATAGCCTTGGGACTGTCGACGCCCCACTCTACGTAAGATATAGTTTTTCCGTCGTAAGCGGTAAAAGTTAGACGTTTCATAAAATACACCTCTCTACGGCTTTAAGCCAATCGTTATATTCTTCGTCGTGACGAGTTTTAGGTTGGTAAACCTTGCCTTCCTTTAAAATCCCCTCGTCAGGGATATTCAGCCCCTTTAAGCACAGTTTTATCGCGCCGAGAACCGTAGATTCGGTAGACGCGGGAACTTCCACCGCAACGCCTAATTCGTCGGCTTGAAATCCCATCAAAAAACCGTTTTTAGCTGCGCCGCCGTCGGCACGCAATTCTCTGAGTTTTATTCCGCTTTCCGCTTCCATAATGGAAAAAAGTTGCCTTGCCGCAAAAGCCATCGCTTCGAGCGCCGCCCTTACTATATGCGCGCGAGAAGTGTTACGCGTAATACCCGTAATAAGCCCCGTGGCGTCGGGCTTCCAATTAGGCGCACCGAGTCCCGTGAAGGCGGGTACGAATCTTACCCCGTCGGAATTTTTAACGGAATTTGCTAATAATTCGCTTTCGTTCGCGTCGGAAATTATCCCCATTTTGTCCCTAAGCCATTGTACGGCAGTGCCGGCGTTAAAGACGGAACCCTCTAAAGCGTAACTTACTTTACCGTCTACTTTATACGCGACGGTAGACAAAATTCCGTTTTTAGAGTCGGGCGCGACGCTTCCCGTGTTGAAAAGCAAAAACATTCCCGTGCCGTAAGTGATTTTGCCGGTACCCGCGGTTAAACAGTTTTGCCCGTAAAGTGCCGACTGCTGGTCGCCTATAACCCCGCAAATAGGAAACGTTGCGTTTTGGTAATGGTACTCCCCTACCACGGCGTCGTTATCGACTATATCGGGAAGGATTTTACGAGGAATCCCGAAAAGATTTAAAAGTTCCTCGTCGTAATCCAAAGTTTTTATATTGAAAAGCATAGTCCTTGACGCGTTGGTTACGTCGGTTACGAAACTTTTGCCGTCCGTTAGTCTATAAATAAGGTAACTTTCCACGGTGCCGACCATAAGTCGGTCTTCTTTTAACGCCTCTTGAACGCTTTCGACGTTATCCAAAAGCCAACGGATTTTGCTCGCCGAAAAGTACGCGTCGACGACTAAGCCCGTCTTTTCCTTTATAAGGGTTTTCGCCGCGTCGGACAACGCTTCGCAATACTCTTTGGTACGCCTACATTGCCAAATAATCGACCTATAGAGGGGTTTTTGAGTAAATTTGTCCCACGCAACGACAGTCTCGCGCATGTTGGTAATGCCGATGCCTTTCGCCTTTAATTTAGTATAATCCAAGGCGTCGTTTAAGCACAAAAGGGTGGATAAATAAATTTCTTCGGCGTCCTCCTCAACCCAGCCGAGACGGGGATAGTATTGGTCCACCGTTTTTTGCTTAACTATTTTCAATTTTCCCGTTTTCGTATCGTAGCAAGCCGAACGGATTGAAGTCGTGCCCGCGTCGATTCCTATTATTTTAGCCATACCTATATTGTACACTAAGTCGCGAACTTTTTCAATAGATTTTTAAAAAATCTCGATTATTTTTTGTTAATTTTTAAAAAATAACCGAAAAAACCGCCTCGTTTTTATAAAATGCGGGCGTAACGGCATAATATATACTATGAAATCTATAGTTTTGACGGGCGGAGGCACCGCCGGACACGTAACCCCGCACTTAGCCGTTTACCCTTATTTAAACAACCATTTTAACAAGTTTTATTATATAGGCTCGGAAAACGGAATAGAAAAATCCATAGTTAGGGATAAATTCGAATACTTTTCGGTAACTTGCGCAAAACTGAAAAGATCGTTTACGCTTGAAAACTTTACCATAATCCCCCGCGTTTTGAAGGGAATTAAAGAAGCCGAAAAAATTTTACTTAAATTAAAGCCCGACGTGGTGTTTTCAAAGGGTGGTTTCGTTTCCGTACCCGTAGTATACGCGGCAAAAAGGCTGAAAATTCCCGTCGTCAGCCACGAGTCCGATTATACTTTAGGCTTAGCCAATAAACTTATCGCTAAAAAATGCGACTATTTTTTGACTTCTTTCGAAACTACGGGCAAAAACTTGAAAAATCGGGTTTTTACCGGACCGCCTATACGAGAGTTTAATTTAAATAGAAAAAAAGCGCTTTCATATTTTAACTTTAAAGGGGTAAAACCCGTCCTATTAGTTATCGGCGGAAGTAGCGGAAGTCTGACTATAAACGACGCGATAACGGGCTTATACGCCGACTTATTACAAAATTACGACGTTTTACACGTATGCGGAAACAGCGGCAACGAAGAAGTAAAAGAAGGGTATAAAAAAGTTAAATATTTAGACGATATTTCGCTTGCGTATTCTGCTTCGGATTTTGCGGTATCGCGTGCGGGCGCGGGCGTTGCGTTTGAACTTATGAGTTTAAAAATCCCGACGCTGTTTATCCCGTTATCCAAAAAAATTTCGCGCGGCGATCAAATTTTAAACGCCGAATATTTTTATTCTAAAAACGCTAGCAATATTTTAAGGGAAGAAAATCTAAGCCCGAAAACCTTAAAAGAAAAAATCGACGAAACTTATAAAAACTCTTCCTATTATATAAATA
>CAZMOD010000024.1:0-26336 GCA_964567885.1 uncultured Christensenella sp. | reverse complement strand
ACAAATATATTATACACTTTTTGTAAAATATGTTAAAATGTTTTTACTAAGTTTTTCATTTTTACTAAATTTTTTATTTTACGGATGAAGTCATGCACGAAAAGCATAGAGAAAGATTACGAGAAAAAGCCCTTACGGGAATAGATACGTTACAAGACCACGAACTTTTAGAACTCATATTGTTTTCAGCAAAACCGAGGGTAAACACTAACGACACGGCGCATCTTTTATTGCAAACTTTCGGTTCTTTAAGCGGAGTGTTTTCGGCACCCGCGGCGGCGCTTGAAGAAGTTAACGGAGTAGGCAAAACCACAGCGGCGTTTTTAGTCGCTTTAGGCGCGGTTATGAAAAAATGTTCTCACGAGGTAGAAAAAACTCCCGTTAAAATTTTCTCGCTCGAAACGCTTAGGGAATCTTTAATCGCAACTTTTAAGTCTTACGATAGCGAAGTCCTTATCGTTTACTACCTTAATAAAAACCAACAAATTATCGGTAAAAGTTTTATAGGCGATCACTTAATCGACACGGTAAACGTCGATATGCAAGACTTTTGTTCCAAAATAGTCTATAATAAACCGACTTTCGTCGTGCTTGCGCACAACCATCTGTCCGGCGATCCGCGCCCTAGTAAAAACGACGTTTCGACTACCGAAAAACTTTGCTATCTTTTATCTTTAAACAACGTAAAACTATTAGACCATATAATAGTTTCCGGCAATAAAGTCTATAGTTTTTTCCACGAAAGTTTGCTTGAAGATATCGTAAGAAAGGTAGACCGCTCGCTTAGATATTAACTAAAAGACCGTTTTAGTTACGTATAAAAGCGTTACGATTAAAAACTTTTTATATCGCGTGCGACTACGTTTCGCAACGATGCTTATTCTAATAAAAAAATAAATTACGATAAAAGGTTAACCCTTTTTAGGAGATAAAAATATGAAAGTTAGAACCCGTTTTGCTCCAAGCCCCACGGGGTTTATGCACCTTGGCGGAATGAGAACCGCCCTTTACTGTTACCTTTTCGCGCGTCAACATAAAGGCGACTTTATCCTTCGTATAGAAGACACCGATCAAGAACGCTTCGTCGAAGGCGCGACCGAAGTCATTTATTCTTCCTTAAAAGAAGGCGGTATGTCTTACGACGAAGGTCCCGACGTAGGTGGTAACTACGGTCCGTACGTTCAGTCGGAGCGTCGTGAAATTTACCAAAAATACGCTAAAGAACTTATCGAAAGGGGAGGGGCTTATTATTGCTTCTGCACCAAGGAAAGACTTTCCGGATTAAAGGACGATTTGGGCAATACGCGTTACGATAAGCATTGTTTAAATTTATCCAAGGAAGAAATAGAAGAAAACCTTAAAAACGGAGTGCCTTACGTTATCCGTCAAAATATCCCGAAAGTCGGCGTAGGTAGTTACGACGACGCCGTTTACGGTACGATTTCCGTTGATTTTTCCGAACTCGAAGACAACATTTTAATCAAGTCCGACGGGCTTCCCACCTATAACTTTGCAAACGTTATCGACGACCACTTGATGGGGATAACGCACGTTATAAGGGGTTCGGAATATCTTTCTTCCACCCCTAAATACAATCTTATGTACGACGCTTTCGGTTGGGAACGCCCCGTATATATACATCTTCCTCCTATTATGAAGGACGCGACGAGGAAACTTTCCAAACGCTACGGCGACGCTAACTTCGACGACTTCGTGTCTAAAGGTTATTTACCCGAGGCTATCGTAAACTACATCGCGCTTTTAGGTTGGTGTCCTAAAGACAACTCCGAAAAGATGACGATGGAAGAAATGATTGAGAAATTTTCCTTAGACGGCGTTTCAAAATCCCCCGCTATTTTCGACGACGTAAAACTTCGTTGGCTTAACGGCGAATATTTAAAAGCAATGACGGACGAGGAATTTTACCAAGTCGCCAAGCCCTTTATAGAAAAATCGAAAGTCGGCACAAAGTACGATAACAGGCTTATAGCCCCGCTTTTAAAGACGAGGGTAGAGATTTTAAGCGAAATCCCCGACAAGATTAATTTCTTGGAAGAATTCGAAACGTATTCTCCCGACTTATTCTTCCATAAGAAAATGAAGACCAACGCCGAAATGGCGAAAACGGTTATCCCGATGATTATAGACGTTTTATCCAATTTAGACGATTATTCTCACGACGGCATTTATCAAGCGCTATCGAAAGCGGCTATAGATAACGGCTTTAAATCGGGCCAAATTTTAGGTATTGCAAGGGTTGCGCTTTCCGGAAAAGAAGTAACGCCGGGCGGCTCGGTCGAACTTGCTCAAATCTTAGGCAAGGAAGAATCTTTAAGAAGATTAAAATTCTCCTTAGAATTGCTTAACTAAAACTTTTCAAGGACGCTATCGCGATTTTTTAGCGTGGCGTCCTTTATTTCGGCTTTTTACGCACTATCTTCTTCGAAACTTTACGGTACTAAAACCAAACCGTAACCAAAACGCTTGTAAATAAACGGTGAATTGTGGTATAATATTTATTTAGTAAAACGAGGACTTTTATATGAAAGTTATTGAGCTTAAAAATTTAAAATTTTCATACGACGAGCAAACGCCCGTCTTAAAAGGCGTTAACTTAGAGGTCGAAGAAGGTGAGTATTTAGCCGTAATCGGAAAAAACGCAAGCGGCAAATCCACTTTGGCAAGGCTCGTTAACGGGCTTATAGCCCCGGATTTTGGTGAAATAACGGTTCTCGGGATGGACGCTACGAAAAAAGAAAACCTTTTCGAGATAAGAAAGAACGTCGGCATAGTTTTTCAAAACCCCGACAACCAAACGGTCGCGTCGGTAGTTGAAGACGATATAGTTTTCGGTCCCGAAAACATAGGCGTTCCGAGAGAAGAAATCGCAAAGCGTTTAGACTTTGCTTTAAAAGAAACGGGAACCTACGAATTTAAAGATTCGATGGCGTCGAAACTTTCAGGCGGACAAAAACAGCGCGTGGCAATCGCCGGCGTTTTGGCTATAAAGCCTAAAATTTTGATACTCGACGAATCGACTTCTATGTTAGATCCTAAGGGAAGAGAAGAAGTTACTTCGGTCGTAAAAAAACTCAACCGCGAAGAAAAAATGACGGTTATAACCATTACTCATTATATGGACGAAGTCGTCGATTGCGATCGCGTCGCGCTGATTTACGACGGCGTAATACAAAAAACGGGAACGCCCAAAGAAATTTTCGCGGATTCCGACCTTTTGCAAAGAGCCGGTATGGAACCTCCCGTCGCTATGAAAATTTGCCAAAATTTAAAAAAAGAAGGGATAAATATTCCCGACTGTCTTAGTAAAGAAGAACTTCTTCAAAATCTTCTAAAACTTACTTCGAGTAATTAGTATGGATATAATTTGCAAAAACTTAACCTTTCAATATAATAAGAATACCGAATTTTCGACGTTTGCGTTAAACGGCGTAACCCTTACCGTTAAGGAAGGGGAATTTTTCGGTATCATCGGACATACGGGAAGCGGAAAGTCTACTTTTATCCAGCACCTTAACGCGCTTATTCCGCTGCAAGAAGGCGAACTTTCGGTAGGGGAATTCGACCTTAGCACCGCACGAGAAAACGGTAAAGTAAACAAGCGCAAGAAAAAGCAGTTAAAATCCAATTTAAAACTTCTTAGAAAAACCGTCGGTATGGTTTTTCAGTACCCCGAATACCAACTTTTTGCCGAAACGGTTTTAGAGGACGTAAGCTTCGGCATCAAAAATTTTATACCGGGGATTTCGCAAGAAGAAGTTAATATTTTAGCGCGCAACGCCATAGAAACGGTAGGACTAAACTTCTTCGACGTAAAAGACAAGTCCCCGTTCGATTTATCCGGCGGACAAAAAAGAAGGGTAGCAATCGCCGGCGTTTTAGCGGCAAGACCGTCTATTCTTATTTTGGACGAGCCTTGCGCGGGTTTAGATCCCCAAGGCAAAACCGAACTATGGGAACTTTTACACAGACTTCATAAAAACGTTATTAAAACTATTATAATAGTTTCGCACGATATGAACGACGTCGCCAACCATTGCACGCAAGCCGCCGTTTTCGACAAAGGCAAAATCGTAAAAGTCGGCACGCCTAAAGAACTTTTTTCCGATTCTAAATTAATTTCGTCTTGCGGATTAGAAGTCCCCGTAACGGCGTATTTATCCGAGGAATTAGGTAAAAGAGGCATCAACATAGACGTCGATTACACGTTAACCGATTTTTCAAAAAAAATATCCGACTATATTAAAAAAACACGTTAAACCGTTTTAGGAACTTTATTAAAATATGCTTAAAGACGTAGCTTTCGGACAATATTATCCCGTAAAATCCCCCGTGCATAGGATGGATCCGCGGGCTAAAATCGTTCTTCTTATTTTATATATCGTCATGATTTTCGTCGTTAAAAACTTCTGGGGCTTTTTGCTTACGGGATGCTTTTTGCTTACGGCGATTTTGTTTTCGAAAGTTCCCTTAAAGTCGGTCGCGAAAAGCGTAAAGGCAATAATCTTTATAATTATTTTCACTTTCGTCATCAATATCTTTTTGCATAAAGAAGAAGACGCAAAAGTCCTTTTAGACGTTTGGCTTTTAAGAAATATCACCGATAAGTCTTTATATTACGCCGTATTTATGGCGTTAAGACTACTGTTTTTGGTGTTCGGTTCCAGCCTTTTAACGCTTACTACCACGCCCGTATCGCTCACCGACGGCATCGAAAGTTTATTAAAGCCGTTAACCCTTATAAAATTCCCCGTGCACGAATTAGCGCTGATTATGAGTATAGCACTTAGGTTTATCCCCACTTTAATGGAAGAAACCGAAAGGATTATTTCCGCGCAAAAAGCACGCGGTGCCGACTTCGAAAGCGGAAATCTTTTCAGTAGAGTAAAAGCGCTTCTCCCCGTTTTAATACCTTTAATAACCAGTGCTTTCCGCCGCGCCGACGAATTAGGCGACGCTATGGACGCAAGGTGTTATAACGGAAGTACGAATAGAACCAAGTACAAAAAACTCAAATTTACCCTTCCTGACTTAGTCGCATCCGTTTTATCACTCACAGTCTTAGCGGGCGTAATAATTTTAAATACCTACTTGGGGGCGGTCGTATGAGAATAGTTTTAAAAATTTCTTACGACGGAACCAACTATTGCGGTTGGCAGCGTCAAAAAAACGGCGTTTCCGTGCAAGAGGTATTAGAAAACGCCCTTTATAAACTCGTAGGCGAAAAAACAAATTTAACCGCAAGCGGCAGAACGGACGCAGGTGTACACGCCGAAGGACAAATAGCGCACTTCGACGCGGACGTTTCAATCCCGCCCGAAAGATTTTATCTCGCGTTAAATTCCGTTTTGCCGAACGATATACGCGTTTTGTCATCGTCTTTAGCCCCCGAAGGTTTTCACGCAAGGTATAGCGCAAAACGCAAAACTTACGTTTATAAATTTTACGTTTCCGACGTTATTATGCCGCTAAAAGAACGCTACGCCGTAAGAATAGACGACTTTAACGTCGAAAAAGCTGATAAAGTTTTGCAAGAAATCGTCGGCACGCACGATTTTAAATGTTTTCTATCGAGCGGCTCCGAAATAAAAACCACGGTAAGAACGATTTATTCGGTAGCCGTCAATCGTTACGGCGACGACGTCGGTATAGAAGTTTGCGGCAACGGCTTTTTATATAATATGGTAAGAATCATCGCGGGTACCGCGCTTTTTGCGTCGCAAGGAAAACTTAACGCCGATAATTTGAAAGAAGCCCTTCTAAAGGGTGATAGAACTTTAGTCGGCAAAACCGCCCCCGCAAAAGGACTCACTTTAAAGTCGGTCGAGTATTGATTGTTTACCTTTTACCATTTAATACCAAACGACCTAAAAAACAATCCCATTACGGAAAAAGGTGGTAAAATAACTTTTTCCGTAATAAGTATTTTTTTAAGATTTTTCATAAAAAACTACCGATAACGGGCTTATAGCCTTAGTTATCGGTAGTTTTTTTATTCTTCAACGCTTTTATATCGTCTATTATTTGTCTTATATGAACTACTTCATCGGTACTTAATCCGTCAACGAACAAAAATTCTTTTTCTTCTCTACACAATAAATAGTCCGTCGTTACGCTAAAAAAATCCGCTAATTTACAAAGCATATCGATAGACGGTAAAACGTTATCGTTTTCCCAATTACTAACACATTGCTTAGTAAGCCCTAAAGCCTTCGCAAGTTCTACTTGCGTCATTTTTCTTGAATTTCTTAATTCCTTAATTCGTTCATTAAGCATTTTACACCAAAAAACAATTTTTCTTTTACTATTATATAAAAATTTGTTGACTTTATAAAAATACTTTAGTATACTAATAATTGACTGACGGGTTAAGGAGGTGTATTGATTGAGAAAAAAACTTGTGAAAAACGAAAAAATCGGAGATTAGCCGATTAGCAAAAAGAATCGGTTATCTAATCAAGTTAACCGAAAGACTATCATATTTTGAAAAACAAAATTTAATTATTCTAAAAGAAAAGGAGTTACGTCATGAAAAGAATTACTTTAACTATAGCGTTAATCGTTTCATTTGTATTAATATCTTGCATTTTTTGCGCGTGTAGGAATTCAAAAATATCTCAAGAAACAATTGAAAAACAACTATCGGAATACGACGGTGTTTTAACAATAACGGCAGGCGATACAAATAACATACAATCCTTTGAATACACGATATCAAACGTTAATACAGGTATCCTATCGGATCATCTCAGAATGACGTCTATCATGATGAGCGTCTCATTTAATATCGAATCTTTAACTTACGAAGAACTAATCGCCGCGGACACTTACCTTGCCGTGTTGAAAGTATTAAATCTTTTCGACAATGATAATGATGATGATTTTGCTTCAGAAGATACTTTAATAAAAACCCTCGACATTCTATGCCACGGCAAAATAAAAACTTTCGATGACGGTTGGAATGTTTCCGTCGTCATAGATAAAACTAATCGTAAGGTAGTAATTAAAGCGAGCTGTTCATAATGATAACAAATAAATTAAGTATTACCTTATTTTGACAATCGGATAACATTTTAAGGAACTTATACTTATTTATTGCTAAAATTTTTCAAAAGAAATATATTAGGCAACATTAAAAATTTATAGGTAGAAATATATCTATAAATCCTAATTTTTTAACTAAGCATTCGGCATTTAGCCGAAGAAATATTGTAAACTAAAAACAAAAAACACAAAGGTAAACAGGAGAATTTAAAATGAAAAAGATTTGCAGTTTAACACTTATAGTAACGTTATTAGCCTTCTCTCTAAGTTTATACGGCTGTCATAAAAAAATAACCGAAGAAGATGCGGTAGGCTCTTGGCTTAGCAGTAAAGCGGTATATTTAGAAACTTACGATTGTAAATGTGAAGCAGTTCTTATTATAAAAGAAAGCGGAATTTACGTTACGAATTTAAAACGAGCGGACACCAACAAACCGATAGACGGCACTTTAGTAACCGGTACTTGGACTATAGACGAAGACGGAAATTTGCGCTTACAAGCAAACTACTCGCTATCTTACTCTACTTGGGAGTTCGACGGAAAAACTCTAAAAAACGGACAATGGAGTTTGAAAAAACTAGAGGATTAGACGTATGCATTGTAAAAATTGCGGAAAAGAAATAAATGACGACGCCAAGTTTTGCCCTCTTTGCGGAACAAAACAAGACGAAAAGCAAGAGTTAGCATCACAACCAACAACCAAAGAAAAGAATTACTTTTCGAACGAAAAGGTAAATCTGATTATAAAGAAAACGATAGAATTACTTCCGAAAATCGGACTTTACTCATGCCTTTTCGGAATAGGAATTTTTCTTTTAATAGTTTTTATCGGCCTTATTTTTTACGGTAAAGTTTATTTATACGACGGATACGCCTTCACAAAAGTATTTTGCACGATAAGCGTGATTTTAATGCTTTTCGGCGCAATAGTCTGCGGCGGACTTTTAGTTTGCAAATTCATCAAAAAAGAAATAACGTTTGATAAGCGTATAATATTACGCATAGCCGCGGTTTTACTTTCCGTAGTATTTTCAATAGTTTCGTTTTGTAGCGCGGCGTCCGTAAGTAAACAAAATCATTCAAGCAGTTCTTCGTCAAGTTCAAGTATGAACGCATATACTTACGCTTTACTTTATTTAGATATAACTAACGTATACGTCACAAGCAATTCATCTTATACCGTTTGCACCGGAAAAATTACGAATACCGGAAACATGTCCGTTAGATATATAAAAATTAAAGGCGCGTTTCAAAATGCAAGCGGAATAACAGTCGACACCGATTGGACTTACGGTATCGGTTCTGAGTGGTTAGCCCCCGGCGAGTCTACTACTTTCAGACTAACCGTATCAAAAGATACTTCTATAAAAAAATGCAACGTAACGTTTATTACTTAACTCATAAAACCGAAAAAACTACCGATAACGGGCTTATAGCCTTAGTTATCGGTAGTTTTTCGTTACTTAAAATCGTTAAAAACGATATGAGCAAATTTATAATAATCTTATTTAAAAATCTTTTTTGCGATTTCACAATAAGAAAATCTTACTTTTTATCGGTAAAACCCGAAGGGTTGTTTTTTAATTCTTCGGTGCGTTTTTTAAGCAAATATTTTTGCAAAAAGTATACGCCGAAAGCAAGTGGAATCATAAGTAGCGACCAAAATTGAGAGGGGGAAATACTTCCTACGAATTCACCTCTATGGTCGGCACGGAAAAATTCTATTACGAATCTAAAGATACCGTAAGAGAATAAATACAAACTCAAACCGTGTTGATATTTACGTTTAACGACCAAATAAAACGTTACGCCGAATACGATGAACAAGAACAACGCTTCGTATAGTTGAGTGGGAATATAATACCCTACGCCTTGCGTGCCGTGCATTTTAACGCCGCCGAAAACGTACTCTTGACCTAAGTAAGTACCGTGACAGCACCCCGCGAACAAGCAACCGATTCTACCGAAAGCGTGGGCGATTAAAATACAGCACGGAAGATACGACACGACTTCGCAAAGTCTGGTGTTGTAACGGTTTCTAAAGATTACGTAAATAATTAAAAAGCACGCGGCGCCGCCGATAAGACCGCCTAAAAAGGTAATAGCGCCAAACTCCCAAACGCCCGTTTCTATAAAGTTATACACCGCCTGGAAAAGCGCTGCAAACGCAAAACCGACGATAATGGAAGCGATTCCGTCGTAGAAAATAAAATCTATGAAATCGGCGTTATAATTTAAAAGTTTTTTGGAATAAAACAATACACCGAAGCACGCTAAAAGTCCTATTGCAATCATGATTCCGTATAGCGTAGGTCCTAATTGTTGCCCCGCTATCGTAATAGTAAATAATCTATCGGGATACATAGTAAATCTCCTTTTTCCGCCTTTAAAATAAAACGGATTTTTATTTTTTACCGAAATAAACGACTTCCATGCCCGCTTCCACCGCGTATTTTACGGTAGAATACGTACCGCCGTGTCCGTAGTTAAGATAGCATATAAGTCGGGAAGAATTATCCACCATAAACTTGTTTCTATCCATCATACAACCGTCGTAATATTCGCCGCCGACGTTTATCACGCTATCGGCTTTGGAAATCATCCTTTCGTATTCTGCTTTTTGTTTTTTATTGAAAAATTTTGATTGAGTGTTACAAGGTACGCAAGCGATTATTTTTATATCGTAACTTTCCCTTACCTTCTCTAAAACGGAAAAACAAAGGGTGTCAAAGCCTATCGCCATACCGCACAAAAAAGTATCGAAACCGTCGTTAACCGTCTTATAGACCAACTTTTCAAAAGATTCTTTATCGAAATCGAGTGGTAAAATACGATGTCCAGAAAAACAGCAAGTTTTTTCTTTTATCATAGCGGTGCCTTCTTTATCTTAGCCTGTTGACGCGGGTATTTATCGCAAGTAGGCTTTATTTTTTCAATTACGACTATCGCGCGCTTTCCGTAATTTTTAGGAAGTTCGTATTCTTTCACGCACGATACTTTACAACCTAAAACCGATACGGCGTTTCGGGCTTTAATAAGTTCTTCTTCGTAACTACTGCCCTTTAAGCACAAAGCCTTTCCGTTGACTTTTAAAAAGGGAATAAGATACTCGACTAAAATATTAAGCGGAGCCACCGCCCGCGCTATCGCAAAATCGTATTTTTCTCTAAACGATAGATTTTTGCCTAATTCTTCACACCTACCGTTTACGACGGTAAAGTTTTTAAAATTAAAACGGTTTCCGACCTCTTTAAGGTAAGCACACTTTTTCTCGGTCGCCTCTATTAGCGTAAAATCAATATCGCCTCTTTCCAACTTTAACGGAACCGAAGGAAACCCTCCGCCGCTGCCGATTTCAACGACCTTGGCGTTTTCGCTTATTAAATCCTTGGCGTACAAACTGTCTATAAAATGTTTTACGTAAATCTCTTCTTCATCCAAAATAGAAGTAAGATTAAACCTTTTAGAGTTATCCACCAAAACGCGGTGGAAATCTTCAAAGTTATCCACGTTTTCACTTTTTATAAACGGTAGTAAAATATCTTTCATAAAAAACCGAGAGGGCAAAATTCCTTAATTTTTCGACCTTTTAATTGTACCATAAATTTATCCGCATTTCAACAATTTAACGACGAAAGTTATCCACAACGTTGATAAACTTTGAAAAAAGAACGACTTTTTTTGAAAAAATTCAACCGCGTAAGCGTAAAGCGACTTCTTACCTAAAATAAAATCGTCAAAAGCGCCCTCAATCGTTTGCTTTTTATTATAATTTTATTTATAATATATAGGTAAAGAATTTAGGCGGCTTTTTTTAATTCTAAACGGCGCAAAAAGTTATCCACCGTTTTTTAGTTATAAAGAAGCTATCAACGGATTTATCATCAAGTTATCAACAGGATTTTTAAAAGGTTAAAAACTTATTTTCCTTGATAACTACGGCGTTTTTGTCCCGTCTAAAATTCTACGCACATTTCCACACTACACTACTACTGATACTACTTAAAATAATAAAAAAATAATAACCAAGAAGAGGGCTCGTAAATGAAGACCATCGTAAAAGGCGCGGAACTTTCAAACGCGGTTAACAAAGTTTCAAAAGCAATTAGCGCAAAATCACCTAACCAATTATTAGAAGGTATAAAAATCTCCGTTAAAGGGGACAGTATGATACTTACCGCAACCGATATGGAAATAGCGATTGAAAAGACCATAACGGCGGAAACTTATCAAGAAGGCGATATAGTCGTCCCCGGCAGACTGTTTGCGGACTTCGTTAAAAAACTCGAAGGCGAAGAAGATATCGAACTTTTCGTGTCCGACGACGGAAGATTAAAAATTACTTATTCCGCGTCGGAAGGTTTTATTCAATGCCTTTCAGCCGACAGTTATCCTATCATTAAAAAGGATATAAATCAAAATTCTTTCGTCATAAATCAAAAGAGTTTTAAAGATATTATTACGAAAACGAGTTTTGCTTGCTCGCAAGACGATTCACGTCCCATTTTAAAGGGTTGCTTATTGGAAGTATCGGGCGACGTTTTAACTTGCGTTGCTCTCGACGGGTTTAGGCTTGCCGTTTGCAAAAAGAATGTAAGAGAGTCTTACGGCAACATCCGCGCCATCGTTCCTTCGCGCGCGCTCGTTGAAATAACCAGACTTTTGGAAAAAGACGACGAATTCGTTACCGTTATTATTCAAGACAATTCCTTAATGATTAGCGTTGACGGCACGGTATTTTTAACCAGACTTTTAGAAGGCGAATATATCGACTATAAGCGCATTATCCCAAGCGACTTCGTAACCGTATTCAGGGTTAACAAGGGCTTGTTATATTCTTCCATTGAAAGGGCTTCTATCGTCGCTAAAGTAATGAAAAATATCGTCAAATTCGATATAAAAGAAAACTACGTCGACGTATCTTCCGATTCCGAAATGGGTAACGTCAAGGAAAACGTTCTTATAAATTTGGAAGGCAAGGACTTAACGATCGCGTTCAACTCTAAATACCTTATCGACGCGTTAAGGGTTATCGACGACGAGTTCGTTTCCTTCAATTTAAATTCGTCGATAGCGCCTTGCGTCATTAAACCTTTCTCGGACGACGACTATCTATATTTGATACTTCCCGTAAGAATGTCCGCCTAAAAACGGGTAAAAATAAAAAAACGGGCTAACTTTACTTTCAAAAACGCAATAATATCGACTAAGTCGACTAAAAAAGTTGACAAAAGTTTAAAAATACAATACAATATTTAGGCTTGCATTTTCAAGCAATAAAAAAATATAAAAAATAATTAACGCAAATTTTTTTGCGAGTACGGAGAAATTATAATGAAAAGAACCTACCAACCTAAAAAAAGACAAAGATCAAAAGTTCACGGATTTAGAAAGAGAATGGCTTCTAAGTCGGGCAGAAACGTTTTAAAGAGAAGGAGAGCGAAAGGTCGTCATAAACTTTCCGCATAACGTCGCTTGGAAAAAAGATTAAAAAAACAGCGAGACTTCGACCTTGTTTTTAACAAAGGAAAAAGGGCGTATACCAAAGCCGTTGCGATGTATTACGTAGAGAATCGTTCGTCTAACGCTAAAATAGGTATATCGGTGAGTAAAAAACACGGAAACGCCGTCGTAAGAAACCGCATTAAAAGGCTTTTACGGGCGTCGTATATCCCGCTTATTAACCAAATAAATAAGAGCGCGCTTATAGTTTTCGTTCCGCGCGTAAGGGATAGTTACGAGTTTTCGGAAATCCAAAAATCCGTCGTTTTTTTATTAAAAAAAGAAAATCTCTTATAATCGACTTAGGAAAGTGAAAAAACTTTTAATAAAATTGCTTCTTTTTTACAAGAAAAATATTTCCCCATCGTTACGCACGAGTTGCATATATACCCCTACTTGCAGTGAATACGCTATAGAGGCTTTGCAAAAACGTTCCTTTTTTGTAGCAATTTTTTTGATTATAAGACGGCTTTTAAGGTGCAACCCCTTGTCTAAAGGCGGTTTGGACCCTGTTCCCGACAGTAAAAGCGTCGTGAAGTGGCTTATATAAAAATCCTCGGCGTAGGGGTTATCGATATAAATTTTCTTTATTTAAGGCGTAATTTGCCCTTTTTTACGGCGGAAACGGCTCGCTAAATCATACGCGTGCTCGTCCGTCTTTTTCTATTATTTTCGTATTAGGGGATAAACCCTAAAAAGGATGTCAAATGTTCAATCTTTTATCGGCAAGTATCGGGATAACGACCATGCCCCCGCTCAACGATCCTTACAACCTTAACTTCATCGGCATATTTATCAAATGGCTGGTTGAAAGTTTACCTAACATGGGCTTAGGGATTATCGTGTTCACATTAGCGTTGAAACTTATTACTTTACCTCTCGATATATACTCGAGGGTTTCAATGAAGAAGAACAATCTAAAAATGGAGAGGATGCGTCCTCAACTTGAAAAACTTCAACGCCAATACGCAAACAACAAAGACTTATACAATCAAAAGATAGCGGCGCTATATAAAAAGGAAGGATATTCCGCTTTATCGTCCTGTCTACCGACGTTAGTAACTTTAATAATATTTATTATAGTCATTAACCAATTTTCAAATTACTCAAGTTACGCAAACCTTAATCTTATCCGAGGTATGGCAGACAGTTATAACGCCGCCGTGGAAAATTACAACCAAGAAACGGGTACTACCGTAGTGCTAAAAGAGGGTAAAGAATACCGCTTAAACGTAAGCGCCGTATTTTCAACCGAAAAACTTGCCGAAATAGGCGTTAAAGAGGTTGAAGATAAATATTTTGCCGAAGACGTAGAAAAGTTCTATAACTACTTAAAGTCTTTAAACGAAAACGGATATACCGATTACGTTGCGGATTCCGTTATATTAAAAGACGGCGATGACGTCTATAAGTTTAGTCACGAAAATTACGATAGCACTAAAACGCAAGAAGATATAAACAAAGACGTGACCACCGCGGTTATAACCTCACAGTGTGCGGACGCTATTAGCCGTATCGAAAGTTACGCAAGCGAAGCCGCCGCTAAATATTACAAAGAAAACGTTCCTTCGTTTTTATGGGTTAAAAACATCTGGGTAGAAGACTTACCTTGGAAGCACCCCGTAAGAGAGGCGTTTTCCGATTACAACTTCACCGAAAGAAAAGGTTGCTCTTCGGAACCCGCGGACGTAGATATGTCGAAGGAACTTTATGCGAAACTAACCGCTTCTTTAGAAGAGGAAAAGTCTTCCGCTAACGGATATTTGATTTTAGTCGTTTTATCCATCGGCGTAATGATTTTATCCACCGTAATTTCCAACAACGCGCAAAAAGCGCAAATGGAACTTCAAACGGTAGACGGTTCCGCCGCTCAAACTTCCAAAATGATGACTTGGATGATGCCTATAATGTTCGGCGTATTCGCCTTTATTTACACGGCGTCTTTCTCGATATACATGGTAGTAAGTTCCTTAGTATCAACGCTTAGTATGCTTATCATCAACAAGGTAGTCGAAAACCGTTTCAATAAAAAGATCGAAGAAGAAAACGCGAAGGCAAGTTTTTCGAGAAGAGTAAAATAATTTTAAGTTTCGTTATTAAAAGAAAATCTTTATCGCAAAAAGCGCGATATAAAAATTAACAAGTAGGAGATATTTAGAAATGAACAACGAGTTTACCGGCAAAACTATCGAAGAAGCCGTAAATGAAGGATTAAAAACGCTCGGCATTACCGAAGACGCCGCCGAAATTACCGTAATAGACGAACCCCAAAAAGGCTTTTTGGGAATCGGCGCAAAGCTCGCCAAAGTAAGCGTTGCTAAAAAGAAAACGGATATCGACGAAGCAGTCGAATTTTTAGACGGATTATTTAAAGCGTTAAACGTTACCGCCACGACGGAAGTTTCTTCAAGCGAAGAAGGCAAAGTCGTTTTAAATCTCGTAGCGGCGGATTCTTCCCAACTTATCGGATACAGAGGGGAAGTTTTAGATTCTATTCAATGTTTAGCAAGCGCCGTATACAATAGCGGCAAGGAAAATTACGCGCGTTTGGTCGTCGATTGCGAAGGCTATCGCGGCAAAAGAGAAGACACTTTAAAGGGGTTGGCGTTAAAGCTTGCGGCAAAAGCCGTTAAAACGGGTAGAAAGGTCGTTTTAGAGCCGATGAATCCTTTTGAAAGAAGAATTATCCACTCCACGTTAGTTGACTTCGAAGGCGTAAAAACGGCTTCCGAAGGCAAGGAACCTAACCGTTATATCGCGATAATTCCCGACGGTTACGATCCCACGAAGCGTAACGATAGATATAACGCGGGAAGAGGCGAAGGCTACAACCGTAATAGAAACGGCAACGATAGACGCGGCGGAAAAGGTTACGACAAATCCGATAGACGCGGCGGAAGAAACTTTGAAAAAAGAGCGCCCCGCGCTAAATCAGCCGGATTCGGTAACGCGGTATTTTTAGGCAACAGTTACAAAGCCGACCAATCTAAAACCGAAGATAAAGAATAATTTCGCATAAGTAAAATTTTCCGTTTGGCAAAAACGCTAAACGGAAAATTTTTAATTTAAATATAAAAACGAGCGGTATCGTCAAAGTATCGCTCGTTTTATTTTAAAATCAGTCCGCTATTTTTAATGATAGCGTTGGTTTCTTTCGCTTCGCGGAGCGTTAACTTTGCCCCGCAAGTAACGAAATCGCTTTCGTGTGTTTCGCGATATTTTTTATCGGCATGCTTTTATACTTCGATTCTTTTCGTATTACGCTTCCTCGATTTCAAGCGTTATTCCGCATTCGGACAAGGCTTCGACGGCTTCGTCGTCAAGGTCGTTGGCGTGGGTAATTTCAAGCAACTTCGTTAAGGCTAAAACGAGGTTGTCGGGCGATACGTTTAAATTGTCGAACGTATGCTGAATTTTTTCTACGCGTTTTACGGTTCTCATTTTTTTCCTCCTCGTATTTTCTACGTAAACGTTTAAATCGTGGGAGCGTTCTATATCCTCTCTAATCAACCGTTTGACGTAGGTCGCCTTACCTTCGCCGTCCGCAACGCGGTCTAAAAGGCGGTCTTTTACGTCTTGGTCGGGCGGAAAAAGACTTACGCGTAATTCTTCAACCTTTTTTCTGTAATTGGCGCGAGCAACGCGGTCGGTATCTTTAATACTCATTATCACACCGCCTTAAAAAGCAGAATTTTCGATAACGAACGCTTTTAGCGCTTCGAAATCGGGACAATCGGTTTTGCTTACGTTGTAAGCAACCGATACTCTTCCAATCGTTTTTGAAAGCGTCCAAGACTTAAAATTCTCTTTTACCGAATAAATTACGTCGTTTTTTTCAATCGTCATTTTATTATTCTCCTTTTTAGTTGACAAAATTTTTAAAAATTATTAAAATAAGAACAAAGAAGTGACGATCGTTCGCTCTCTTCGATTGACGATTATTATCGTCTTCGTTTGCCTTGCTTGATTTTTTAAGCGTTATCGTTATCTTTACACTTTGGACGGCGTTTTGATTTTCGATTGCTTTCGCTAAGTCTTGCAAGGCACGTTTTATCGTATTTACAGTATACCATACCACGCGTGGTATGTCTACCGTTTTTGTCGTATTTTAATAAATTTTTTAATATTTTTTAAGTTTTTTTATAAAAAAGGTAGTAAAAGCCGTGTTTTTAAACTCGGCTTTTTCGTTTTTCACGGTTTTCAGAAAATAATTAAGGGTTAATATAACTCGCGTAAAACGACGGACGGGCTTTATCCGCGATAGCGTTACCGAATTTACGTTTAATCAAAACTCGATAGTTTTTAAATCCGCGGCTTTGAAATCGTCTATTATTTTATCGGCTATATCGGTAAAATAAGTACCTATCCCTACGACCTTCATTTTAGCGTTTTTGCCGCCTTTAAGACCGTTTATAGAGTCCTCGAAAACCACGCAGTTTTCGGGTTTTACGCCTAAAATACGGGCGGTGTAAAGAAATATATCCGGCTTTGGTTTTGCAGCAAGTAAAGCGTTTCCGTCGACGAAGGCGTCGAACAAATCGTAAATACCGAATCGTTTGGCGGTAAACGTTGCTGACGCGCTCGACGACGCCACCGCGACTAAAAAACCGTTTTCCTTTAACAGTTTAATAAAATCCACGACGCCCTCGATTAAGTCGTCTTTTTTTAGTTTTTTAAGCGTTTTTTCAATCTCTGTTTCCCTTAGCAAGTAGAACTTTTCGTAAAGTTCGTCGGTGACGGTTAATCCGACCTTATTTAATAAATAAGGAATAACGACTTTTCGCCCGGCACTTTTAAAAGGTAAGTATTCCTCGTAAGTAAAATCCGCGCCGATAGAACGCGCTACGTTGTTCCACGCCTCGTAATGGTACTTTTCGCTATCTATTATAGTGCCGTCGAAATCGAAGATGCACGCTTTTATTTCGTTTTTAAAATCAGCCGTTTTCATGCGATATAATTAGGTCGAAATTTTTAGATATTCGTCAAGTCTTGCGTTAATATATACGACGAAAGGTTTGTTCGTTGCCGACGAAATCGTAATAATTGCTCCTTATTTAAAACGTTATATTCACTATTATACTCGTTTTGCGGAACGGCGTCAAGGCGTTGCGGAATAATATCTAAAAATTTGCAAAACGAAAGGATGAAGATTTTTCCAAAAAACTTACGATTCAAAACCACGCATCCAATCCTTTTTTAGTGAAATGCAAAAAATTAAAAGACAGGCGGCGAATTCCGTCTGTCTTTTTCTATAAGTTTAGTTCGAATTTTAATCGTAGTTTTCTAAGAAACTACTAATTTTCAAAAAATTCTTTAAAGGGGAAGATAAATTATTCTTCGTCTTCAAAGGTATTTTTGATATATTCGTCGTAAGTGTTTTTATCGGTTTCGGTGATAACGCCGAGTCTTCTCTTCGCGAACTTTTCTACGTTTTCTTTAACGGTGAAATCGTATTCGGCAAGTTTAGCCTCGGTAGCGTCGTCGTCAAGGTTGGCTTTTTCCATTTTTATCGCGTAAACGTAGTCGCCGAAGGGGGACGCGTCGTTAGCGGCAAGAATATAATCGCCGATGATTTCGGGTTTATAGAAAGTGGAAGAAGTCGATAAAGATACGTAAGTTAATCTTACTACGTCCGCTTCCGTAAGGTTACCGCTTAATAAGGTTTCAACGCTTATTCTGTAGTAATAATTGCTGGAATCGGTCATGTAAACGTAACCGTCTTGATAGCGCGATACGGTTAAACCGGAAATAACGCTTAACGCTTGTCTGTCTTCAACCAAATAAGTTACGCCGTAGTTTTCAACGTTGTTTCTCTTGGTGTAGTCGTATTTTAAGAAGCCTTTGGTGCTATCGAAGTAAACGATTGCGTTCTCTGCTTTAAAGTAAGAAGTGCTTGCGAAGATAGTGGACGCGTTGGTGGTTGCTTCGCTTAAAAGCGTTGCCGCGTTAAAGTCGCCGTTTTTCGCTACGAAATACTTAACGGTAGTAGTAACGGTGGTGTCGACGTAAGTCTTGGAATAGTAAACTTCCGAACCGGTATCTTTGATAAGGGTGAAGGTTGCACCTTGCGTTCCGTCGCTTCCTTCGCAAACGACGGTCTTATCCGAGCCGTCGAAGTTGAATTTAACTATATTTTGATAACTTTCGTCTTCGTCGCGTTCTTTATCGTAAGCGGTTTCTACGTAGTAGCAATAATTTTTGCTTAAGTCGTCCGAGAAAACGTAGTTTTGAACGGCTACGGTTCTGTCTTCGTCTTTAACTTCGTCGGTTCTTGCGACTACCTTGTTAGACTTGGACGCGTCGTAGGAAATTAAAACGTTTTTACCGTCTTCGTTAGTAGTGTTTAATACTAAGTAAACCTTGTCGCCGCTTTGAACGTATCTAAATGAAGAGGTAAGGTTGTCAACGGTGGTGATTTGGGTGGTATCGGTACCGTTTAATTTGGTTCTTGCATAAACCAACTTGGTGTTTTGAACGGCGCCCGTCTTGTCTTGATCTACGGAAGGGGTGCTGTAATAAACGTAATCGCCGTAGATATAGAAGCCGTTGCTTCCTTCCGCCGCGTTAGTTAAAACGAGTTTAGGAACGACAACTTCACCCGCGGGGATTTCTTCTTTATCGAGGTCGGCAAGTTTAACGCGTACCAAAGCGCCTTTAACGGGGGTGCCGAAAGAGTTATCCGCGGTGTTGGACTCAACGCCGTTGATAAAGTAAACGTAATCGCCCTTAACTACGGCGAATCCGCCGTTAGAAGATACTTCACCGCTATAATCGGTTACGGTGGACTTCCAACCGCCGCTACAAGCGGCTAAGGAAAGCGCGATGCCCAAGGCGAGAACTAAACATAAAAACTTTTTCATCTATTACTCCTTTTGTGTCCGCCGACGTTGTAATTTTTGGTCGGCAGCGGTAATATAATTATACCAAAACGGTTTGTATTTTGACCGAACCGTTTATTTAGCCGCACAAAATTTAGGCGACTTTTGGTCGGTACTGATTATTATATACTAAAAAAACAAAATAATCAATAAAATAAAGGTGATTTTTTAGTTTAATTGATTAAAATAATCGTTATTAGCCGACAAATTTTAGAAAAACTCTTATTATTCGCTCGTTACTCGCTTGCAAAGACCGCCCTTTTAGCAAAGAAAAATCTTTACTTCACCGTTCAACGCTAAAATTAAGAAGTTTTTTCGGTGAAAGTTTCAAAGGCGGCGGCTTTTTCGGGCGGCAATCAAAATTTTAAGCGTTCAAACAAAATTTATTTTAGCAAGGGATATCGGTTTAATAAAAATATGGCGAAAGACGACTTTTTAAACTTAATCGTAAAACTTACCGAGGCTTTTAAAAATAGCGGTAAAAAAGATGAAAAACCCGCCTATAAGCCCGAAAACGGCTCAAACGGTAATCCGTCTTTTCACGGGGATTTTTCCTCGAAATCGCAAAACGTCGTGTCGCCTAAGCAAAGCGTGGTGGAAATGCTTCGCAGACACGAGGAGATTTCAAGAAAAATAGAATCGCGAAAAACCGAGTGATGATTTTCCGCTTTTTTACTGTAATTTCGACGAAAAGCGACGAAAAACTTACCCCGGTATTATGATAGTATTTAAGGGACGGCGTTCCCTGTATAAAAGGTGGCGTTTATGGATTACAGACGACTGTTTAAATTGTGCGGTGAAAAAGGCGAAGCCGTTGCGATAGTAAGGTTTAAAGGGGTGAAAAACGGCGTATACGCCAACTTTTCCGTTATAGAAAAAAGCCTGAACACAGCCGATTTTTATTTTTGCGACGGGCGTAAATACTTTAAGATACTAAACGACGGCGAGTTTTTTCAAGGTGCGGATTTATCTTTAGGCGGCGCCGCGGCGGCGGTTAAAGACGGGAAAGTTTTAGGCTTTTCAAACGTCGGTAACGTTCGATTAAAAAAAGAGGAGTTTTTAGAGTTTGAAAAAAGTTTTTTCTCCGTCGAAGAAGAGAAGTCGACGTTTGAAAATTGTGAATACGACGATTTTAAAATCGCGGAGGAAAACTATTTTGAAAAGGAGCGGATAAATGGAACGGAAACTTTTTGCGATGAAAAAACTGAAAGTAAGGGCGATGAAAAACTTAAAAACGGAGAGAACGAAACTAAGGTTTTATGCAATGAAACGGACGGCGGCGATGGCGAAAAGTCGGGCTATAAGCCCGAAAACGAGCCGTTTGGCTGTTTCGAGAGCGGTTTTTTATTTCAAAAGTCAAGCGAAAGAGAACGAATATATTACTCTTTTAAAAGGATAGTCGCGGGAAAAGAAAGGTTTTACGGTTTAGAAAATACTTTACCGGATTCCGAGTTTTATATAATGGGAGAAAACGCCGCTTACTACTTCGGCGCGATAGGGGAAGAAAACTATCCGCGGTTTTTCGCGTACGCGGTTAACGCTAAAAAAAACGTGCCGCCGAAAGGCTTTGAAAACGGGTACTATATTCCAAAAAGTTTTTTTGACGATAAAGAAGGTTTTTATTGTCTTTTTAAAGACGCAAAATAAAAAACGAATCAAATAATAAAAACGCAAGGCTTTCGGATTAAACGCACCGAAGGCTTTCTTTATTTATAAAATAAGGAAAAATTTTTTGCATTATAAAAAATCGTTGAAAAAAGTCGAAAAATAGGGTACAATGTAATAAAATAAAAATTTTTTGCAACAAAAAAGCTTTTTCAAGGGTTTAATTAGCGAAAGGTTGAAAAAGTTGAGAAGACCGATGAATTTAAAAAGAATAAACGCCGCAATCGAAAAGACCGCGGCGGGGGACGAAAAAGCGTTTGAACGGCTTTACATAGAAACGCGCGGCGGCGTATACTCTTTCGTATACACCTATTTTCACAATTCTTTCGACGCGGAAGACGTAATGCAAACGGTTTATTTAAAAATCAAAACCAACGCGGACAAATTTACGCCGGGCACGAACGGTTTGGCGTGGATACTTCAAATAGCAAAAAACCTTTCCTTAAAAGAACTGGCGAAACGAAAGACTCAAGCAAACTATATTGAAAAGGTCAAGTCTTTACGCGTCGATTACGGGAACGACGACGACGTTTCGATAATGGAACTTATGAATTCGGTTTTATCGGAAGAAGAGCAACGGATAATTACTTTGCACGTGATTTGGGGGTATAAGCATCGAGAGATTGCCGAAATACTAAACTGTCCGACGGGCACCGTTACTTCAAAATATAAAAGAGCCGCCGAGAAAATAAAAAAACAATGGGAGGTGAGAAAATGAAATCTTGGATTGACGATTTTAAAAAAGAAGTCGACGAAAAAACGAAGAATATTCCGCTAAGGAAAGAAGTTTTAGGCAAAAGCGTAACGAGCGACTATTTTTCTATCTCTGCAAACGAAAACGGTTTTTCCAAGAAAAAACCTTTCAAACTCAATTACAAATTTTTCGGTGCGATAGCCGCGGCAATAGTTTTAGTCGGCGTATTGGCTGCTATTATCGCGGTTAACTTCGAAAGCCCTAAAGACAATAATTTTTACGCTTGCGTGGTCGAAGTCAATCCGTCGGTTTTATTTATCACCGACGAGGGCGGAGTGGTCAAAGAGGTAAAATCCTTAAACGAGGACGGTGACGTTATAGTTTCCGACGAAGAGGTTTTATCGTTGATTTTGGGAAAAGATTTAAAAAACGCCTTGGAGGTTTACGCTTCCGTCGCGGCGAAAGCGGGATTTATAAAGGTTAACGACAAGAATAACGCCGTAAAATTAAGCGGCTACGGGATAGACGAGGACTATTTAAACGAGGCTAAAAACTCTTTGATAAACGGTTTGTCGAAAAACGGAATATATTCGGTAGTTTTGTCGAATATCGTCGAATTTTCCGAACTTAAAAAACTTGCAGGGATAAAAGACGGTGAGGAAAATAAAATCGAAGAAGCATTTTTCAATCTTCCGTCTATTTTCGCGCAAAGGGGCATTTTAGAAAAAACCGCCGACGAACTTCAAAGTTTATACAAAGAAACGGTAATAGCCGCAAAAGGTTACGACCTTGTATTAAAAGAATTGCAAAACAATTTAACTAAACTCGTCAGAAACGCGGATATTTTGCTAAATATAGCGACTAAAAATTTAGCGATAACGCTGCACGCCGACAATCCGCAAATTCTTTTGAAAGATTATTGGTCCGTAAAAAACAAGGGCGGAACTTTCGAAGGCGACTTTTTAGCCCTTATGAAGGAAACCGAGGATTTAATAACCGCTTACGAAGAAGAATTCGGCGTTAAAATAGAAAGTTTTACGCAATTTGCGACGATTTTAGCCGACTATTCGGTGCTTATCGATAAATACGGAAGCGTAACGTGTGCTATAACGTCGGTTACCAAGGAGGATTTTTACGACAACTACGAACCTTTCGTGAAAATTCTTAAAAACGCGGGATGCGACGTAGAAATTTTCGAAACGGCGTTTTCGCTTCCTCAAACCGCCGACGAATTCATCGAAGGACAAAAGAAACTTTTGTTAAAAGATTTACAACTAAAAATAGCCGAAAACGACGAAGTTTATTCGGCGCCGCGTAACGAAATAAGCGAAAGCGATTATCAAGAATATATAAACGATATAGTCGCGCGTTACGGCAATTTGGAAAATTATTGGAAAAATAAATAAAAATTTTTAAACCCGTGCAACAATTTAAGCGTTTCACGGGTTTAATATACGAGAAAACAAAAAAATCGAGGCGTTTTATCGCTTCGGTAAACGTAAAAAAGGAGATTACACGATGAAAAAACTATTATCACTTTTACTTACTTGCGTTTTATTGGCGTCGCTATTATCTTTTACGGGCTGTTTTGCAGGCGGCGGCGAAGATGAAAAAGACGACGAACCCGCGGCAAAAACCGCTTCCGTCAACGTCGATATAAACCCGTCCGTAGAACTCATCGTCGACGAGGACGAAAAAGTAGTCGCGGTGCGCGGCGTTAACGACGACGGTATTTTACTTATTTACGGCGAAGACGGCATCGTCGGCGCGGATCTAAAAGCCGCGATAGAAAAAATCACGTCCCTCGCGATAGAATACGGTTATTTAAACGACGCTAATTCCGTAGTCGGTACAATCGTAAACGCATCCGACGAAGACTTTTTAGCGGCTATAAACCAAGCGGTTACATCCACCGTTACCGCAACCGCCGAAAAGAGCGGTTTAACCGTAACGACCGACGCAAACGGAGCGTTTTCGCTTCTTCGTCAAATGGAAGAAATGAAGGCGGAAAACCCTAACGACAAAATTTTACAAGCGGTAACCGTAAGCAAATTCAGACTTGCGCTTTCCGTAAGCGAAACGGGTGAAATATCTTTAGAAGCCGCGTTAAAATTAGACGATAGCAAACTTCTTGAAATGCTAAAAGAAGCCGATAAAAAGATAGAAGAATACGCTACCGAGCAATTCAATTTAAGAAAATCCCAAGCGTTAGCGTTATACGATAAAGTCGTAACGATAAAGACTTATGCGGCTTACGCCGAAGTTTACGCAACGAGACTTACCTCTATCGCGGTAGATAAATTAGATAAAATAGCCACCGCTTATTACGGTGCGGCGTATCAATTATACGCTTCGGCAAAAACCGGTTTTGCGGCGATTACTTCCGCTTACGACGTCGTTAACGAAATTAAAAATTATCCGTTAACCGACGCTCAAATCACGGCTATATTGGCAGCCTTCGGCATGGAAGACGATTCCGCCTTACGCGACGAAAACGGTAAAGTTACCGTAAAAAGCGTTGAAGCGTACGCAGACAAGTATTTCAAAAACGCAGCGGACGGCAACGTAGAAGAAGTCAAAGCCGCCGTTAAAGAGGCTTTATCTCAAATCGAGGCAACCTTAAAAGCGGAAATAGACAAACTAAGTCAAAGTTACAAGACGCAAATCGAAGCGCAAATAGCCCAAGCGGAAGCCGTCTTCAACGCGGTAAAACCCGTTTTGGAAAGCGTAAAAACCGTACTCGGTCAATTCGGCTCGCTTATCCCCGCCGCATCTGAAATATCCGCCGATATCAATAAAATCATAGCGGATTACGAAGATTTAACCGCCCGCGTAAAGGAATATTTAGAAGGTGAAGAAATCACCGTCAGCGACCTTGATAAATTCGTCGGAGAGTATTCGGTAATTGCCGCCGAATATCTTCAAAAAATCAACGCCGACCTAACGGAAGAAGAAAAAGCCTTAATAGAAAGCAAAATTGCGGATATCGAAGCGGCGTGCAAAGAAGAAAAAGCCGCTCTTGAAAAATCGTTAGACGACGCTGCAAAAGCCGCCAAAGAAGCGATTGAAGCCGCGAAAGCCGCTTTAAAAGGCAAGTTGGCACAATAAAAAATTCGCACGCCTTGCGTGAGTAAAATTATAAAAATTCCGCCGTAAGCTAATCCCTTGCGGCGGTTTTTTACGCACTCTTTACGGGGTTTTATGGAAACAAACGTGGGAAAGGGGTATATAATATTAAGGATAGAAAGGTGAAAACGTCTCAAAAAATCGTCCGTTTTGGCGTTTTTAAAAATAAAAGGGCAAGAAAAATTGAAAAAAATAAAAAAAAGGCGTAAAAATAGTTTACAAATTAAAACAATACTAATATAATATTTGCACTTAATGCATGGTAGCGTTAATTTTTGGGAGGTTTTTTATGGCGAAATATAAACTTTGCCCCAGATGCGAACTTAATTATATCCCCGAAGAGGAAGAATATTGCGGCGTTTGTAAGGCGGAACTTAAAATAGGTCCGCAACTTATGTTTGCCAATCTTGACGAAGACGAAGAACAAACAGAAAAGATTTGTCCTATTTGTAAACAAAATTATATTCCCATCACCGACGAAATGTGCGAAAGTTGTATGGAAAAGAGCCGTTTCGATCAAGAAAAGGACGTCGACGTGGATATAGACACCGACGAGGAATGGAAAAAATACCTCGACGACGACGAAAAGGAAGAACTCGGTAACGACGACGATGAAGAAATGCTTTCGCTTTCTCAACTGGAACAAGACGAAGTCAACGAACTTTTCGACGACGAAGAAGATTATCTCGACGACGATGACGAATCTATGGAAACCAACGACGACGACGATTTCGATTACGGTCCCATCAACCCCGACGATTTTGAAGAGGAGGAAGAAGAGGAAGAAGACGAAGTCGAAGGCGACGATGACGACGACTTTTAAAATTCAATATCGTTTTTACAAAGGTTGCTTATAAAAAGCAACCTTTTCGTTTTTACGCGTTTAAAAAACCGTTCGGTAGGCAAAAATTAATCTATGATTAAGTCTACCAAAACCGTTGGAACCGTGAAAAACGCCGTATCCAAACTTCAAAATCAACAAGTAACGGTCGTTCAAAATTTAGGGCGAAACAAATTTACCTCTTACGACGGCGTAATAACGGGCGTATATCCCGCTCTTTTTACCGTGTCCCCGAACGCGCCGTATAACGGCAAAACGAGTTTTTCGTATTCCGAAATCTTATGCGGAAGCGTAAAATTAAGAAGAATTAAAGAAAAAGAAGCGTAAAAGAGGAAACGCGCGCAATACCATAAAAAACACGTTTAAAGGTAAAAAACGACTTAAAGGCGGCGGAATATATTTCGCCGCTTTTCGCGTGTGTGCGGACGTTTATTTTAGCGGTTTTTGAAAGAAAAAAACAAGACGTGCATTTCGTCACAAAAAAAGTGCAGTTCGTCACAAAAACGGAGGATAAAATTGTGACGAAATGCAGTAAAATCGTGAAACAATTGCATTTCGTCACAACTT
>CAZMOD010000023.1:0-28771 GCA_964567885.1 uncultured Christensenella sp. | reverse complement strand
GTGCATCAAATATGCTATTTGATGCACGTTTTTTTATTGGTGCGAAAAGGAGTTTCGAAGCGTTTTGCGGGCAAATTATTACACGGTTCAATCTCTTTACAAACGGCGCTCTATTCCGTCGATTTTCAGTTGTTTTTACGGTGCAAAAACGCAAAAAACCCGTCTATAGGTCGATTATCGACGTATAGACGGGTTTTCGTTTCGCTGTTTCTTTGCTCGTTTTTTCGTTTTTCGTAATTTCTTTATTTTTTTATTTTCTTATTTTTTTTTGCGCTCCCGTTCGGGCTTTTATAGCAAAAAAAAGACCGCCGAAAAAACGACGATCTTTATTGCGCGAAAAAACGCGTGTAAATTTTTAAATTTCGTTTTAAATCTTTCGTTGATTTATTACGCTTTAAAGCCTTCTTCAACGGCAACGGCAACCGCAACGGTAGCACCTACCATGGGGTTGTTACCCATACCGATTAAGCCCATCATTTCTACGTGAGCGGGAACGGAAGAAGAACCTGCGAATTGCGCGTCGCTATGCATTCTACCCATAGTGTCGGTCATGCCGTAACTGGAAGGACCTGCCGCCATATTGTCGGGGTGAAGCGTTCTGCCGGTACCGCCGCCGGACGCAACGGAGAAGTATTTAACTCCGTTTTCGTTGCACCATTTTTTATACGTGCCCGCAACGGGGTGTTGGAAACGAGTGGGGTTAGTGGAGTTACCGGTAATGGAAACGCCTACGTTTTCCATTCTCATAATGGCAACGCCTTCGGGAACGTTATCCGCGCCGTAGCATTTAACTTTAGCCCTCGGACCGTCGGAATACGGTTTTTCATAAACCACTTTGACGGTTTCGGAATACGGATCGAATTCCGTTTCAACGTAAGTAAAGCCGTTGATACGAGAAATAATCATAGCGGCGTCCTTACCTAAACCGTTCAATATAACGCGAAGTTCTTTACCGCGAACCTTATTAGCGTTCATCGCGATGGAAATAGCGCCTTCCGCAGCGGCGAAAGATTCGTGTCCCGCTAAGAAGCAGAAGCAGTCTGTGTCGTCGTTTAAAAGCATAGCGGCAAGGTTGCCGTGGCCTAAACCTACCTTTCTGTTTTCGGCAACGGAGCCGGGAATGCAGAAGGATTGTAAGCCGATACCGATAGCGGCAGCGGCGTCGGAAGCCTTTTTAGCGCCTTTTTTGATAGCGATAGCCGCGCCTACGTAATAAGCCCAAACGGCGTTTTCAAAGCAAATGGGTTGGGTGCCTCTTACGATTTTGTCGCAATCAACGCCTTTAGATAAGCATATATCTTTACATTCTTCGACGGAACCAATGCCGTATTCTTTAAGGACGGCGTTAATTTTGTCTATTCTTCTTTCATAACCTTCAAATAAAGCCATAATTTGCCTCCTTATTCCTTACGGGGATCAATATATTTGTAAGCGTTGTCGAATCTGCCGTAATGACCGGTCGCTTTTTGATACGCTTCGTTAGGTTCTAAACCTTTCTTGATAAAATCGGTCATTTTGCCGAGGGAAACGAATTCGTAACCGGTGATTTGCATATCTTCGTCAAGTGCAAGCCTCGTAACGTAGCCTTCAGCCATTTCGAGATAACGCGCGCCCTTTGCCTTAGTACCGTACATAGTACCTACTTGAGAGCGTAAACCTTTACCTAAGTCCTCTAAGCCGGCGCCGATAACCAAGCCGTCGTCGGAGAACGCCGATTGGCTTCTGCCGTATACGATTTGTAAGAAAAGTTCTCTCATAGCGGTGTTGATAGCGTCGCATACGAGGTCGGTATTTAAAGCCTCTAAGATGGTTTTTCCGGGAAGAATTTCCGAAGCCATAGCGGCGGAGTGAGTCATACCGGAACAACCGATGGTTTCAACCAAGGCTTCTTCGATAATACCTTGTTTTACGTTTAAGGAAAGCTTGCAAGCGCCTTGTTGAGGTGCACACCAACCGATACCGTGGGTAAAGCCGGAAATATCTTTGATTTCCTTAGCGCATACCCATTTGCCTTCTTCGGGGATAGGTGCAGGATTGTGTTTAGGTCCTTTTGCAACGCAAACCATTTTTTCAACTTCGTTTGAATATTGCATAAAAAGTTATCCTCCTATTTAAGTACGGCTAAAGTATAACACAAGATAAAATTTTAATCAACGCTTTTAAGCGAAAAGGTAAAAAATTTTTAAAAACTTGTTAATTTTAGTGCGTTTTTTTGCCTTCGCTGCGGTATTTTTTGCTATTTACCCAAAATCTTTTTAAAATCCGCCGCACTCGCCGTTTTGTAATAACGCCCCTCGTAAAACTCCTTTAACGTGCTTAAAAAAGCCGTTCTGCCAATTTCAGCCTCCCTTTCAACCAACAAACAAAACGGGGCATAATAGGCGTTTACGACGTATTCGAGGGAGTTTTTATATTGAAAAATCGGCTTGCTCGTAAAAACGTCGTCCGCGTATTTTTCAAGCGATTTTCCTTGCATTTCGTCGTCAAGGTAACTTTTTACGAAAAATTTCGCCTCGTTATATAAACCCGTCGACGAATTTTTATAGCCTTTATAGTGGTCGAAAAACAAGTACGCCGAGTACTCCGCCAAGCCCTCGTCGATAAAATAGTCGGTAACTTGATTGACGCCCACCGCGCCGTACCACCATTGATGAGCGATTTCGTGAGCGATAACGCGATAGTATTCCTCGTTTAAAAGTTCGTCGCTTACCGCTGCAAGCGCGGGGTATTCCATACCGCTTTCCGTAAGCGCGGTTTTAACAAGCGTGAAGGTATCGAAAGGGTATTTTCCGAAAACGTTCTCGTAAAAATTAAGGCAATTTTTGATAAGTTCCATAGTTTTTAAAGGCTCGTCATCGTTATAAAAATAGTAAATAACCGACCTATTGCCCCACTTTTGATATTCGACGTTAAATTTTTCAGATAATACGAAGGCAAAATCTCTCGCGTTTTTCAAAGTGTAATAATACGCAGTCCTACCCCCCGCTACGTCGCAACTTTTCGGGAAACCGCTCGCCGCGACGGTAAACGTGGAGGGAAGCGTAAGCTTTACGGAAAAATCCGATAAATCCCCCGTAAACGGATCGCCGATTTTCGTCGGCGTAAAAACTTGAAACTTTCCGTTTTCGTAAGGTGCGGATAGCAATATAATATTACCGAGGTTAACTGCGTTTTTCGTTATCCCCGTTCGGTTTTTAGACTTGGGAAGTTTTACGGCGTATTTTATATTGATTTTAAATTTATCGTCTTTAAAAAAATCGGAAACGTCTATACTCAACGCGTTATAGTCGCCATCGTAAAAAGAATACCTTTTTGCCTCGTCGTTTACCCGAACGCTTATTATGTCGAGGGCGCCCTCCGTATCCCCTTCGTAAAGCATCGCGCCTTTCGACTTTTCGGTGTATCCTTGGGGGAATAAATTAAACACCGCCTCTTTTTGTTTTGCGTATCTTCTTTGATAATTTACGGTCAAATCTACGGCTATAAGCCCGTTATCGTAATACTCCGCGGCAATTTCATACTCGTCTTTTTCGGGTGATTTTTCCTTACAAGCGGTAAAAAACAGAAACACTAAAACGATAATCAGCACCGCCGCGCAAATTTTAATTTTCAAAATAAAAGACCTCCGCTACGATTGTATTCGCAACGAAGGCTTATTTAGAATACTATTTTTCCTCGACGGTGAGATATTTTAACGGGGAAACGTTGACACCGTTTTCAATTACCTCGAAATGAAGATGCACGCCGTCCTTGTTTTCTTGTTTATTGTTGTCGGAAATCGTCCCGATAACGTCGCCTTGTTTTACCTCTTGTCCGACGGTTAAACTTTCCAAGGGCTCGATGGAATTATACACCGTAACTAAACCGTTCCCGTGTTCGATTTTAACGGTGGTACCTTGCAAATAACTCGTGGTTATCTCTTTAACGGCGCCCTCGTAGGCGGCAACGACTTTCGCGCCCTCCGCCCCTTTAAAGTCCATACCGACGTGCCCCGTATACACACCCAAAGTGGACGAATACACTACGGAATTCTCGGTATACTCTTTAAATATCGTTCCGCCTTGAACGGGCGTTATAAAGGAAATAACTTCCGACACCGGTTTGTCGTCGGGTTTTTCGGGAGTGGGCTCGGGTTTCCCGTCGTCCCTGCCTCCGCTACCGCTATCCGACGGCTTACCGGCGGAGTTTTCGTCGTTTAGTCCGTCCGAAAACGAAGGATTTTCAATAGAAATATCCCCTTTTTCGCTTTGAACGATTGCTATCACGGTAACCGCCGCGACTAGTGCGAGCATTACCGCTAAAATAGAATAATAAATAATCTTTTGCCTTTTTGACGTTACTTTTTCACTCATCAAAATAAACCTCCAAAATTATGTACTTTATTAATATCCCCCGTAAATCAAAGGGCTTCCTATGGTATAATTATCACCGCTCTTTGCCGTTTGCACGTTTACTTTTAGCCCGTTAATCGACCTATAGGCGGATATTTGGGGCGTGTAATAGTAATTAACGACTATGCCCGAAACGGTTTCCGAAAAGACTTTTTCGCACTCGTATTTTTCTAAAAACTCTCGTATAAACTCCTCGTTTTCGGTCGTCACGCTTTGTCCGTCGATACGACTGTAAAGATAAAATTCATCGATATCGTCGGTAGAAAAACTTTTAAAAACGCCTTTCGAGCCCTCGCCTATAGTTATCGTGTAAACGCCGTCGCGCCCTAAAAACAACGGTCGATTTTTATAAGCTAAAACGTCGAAGGTAAAAACGATAAGAATAAGGGCTAAAAACTTTTTCACTGCAACGCCTCTTTTGGTTTTTTACGGTAAAGAAAAAATCCTCACCCGATTACGGTAAGGATTATTGCCGAATAAATTTTCGTTTATACCTTAAAATGAAAAATTTTTAAATATCTTCTAAAACCGATAAAAAGCCGTCGTCGTATAATAATTTTAACAATCCTTCGGACGAGAGCCCTCCGAGTTTTAACGCGGTCTTTTCTTGTTTTAGCGTAAACGCCGCAAGAGATTTTCGTCCTTTATACACGATATCGTAACCTTCGGAAAGTTTTTTATACCTTTTCAAAGATAAATCTACTTCTTTTTTAAGTTCGTCAAAATCTTGCAATTCTTTTCTCTTTCTAGAAATTTCAATAGCGCTTTCCGGACGGTAATTATCGTAAACCGATAATTCGTCGCAGACAAAAATTTCGGCTATTCTCGATACGTCGTCGTTAAAAAAAGCGACCGTCGCGTTTTTGGTTCCCAATCTTAAATACCCCTTGACGGAAAGCAAAAGTGGGGCTATAAGCCTGAAAACGCACTCGTTTAGCGGTGACGAGGAAACCTTCGACAAGATTTTGCCCGCACGAAAACCGCCGCAGTTTATTAAATACGGCGCGTTATACAAGGCTGCTGCGACGTATAACTCGGAAACCACGATAGTGCCTACTATATTTTCCGGCGTTATAAGTCTTAAAGTTTTATACGCGGAAGATAAAAGTTCTTTTGCCGCGTTCGCTTTTTGGTCTTGATAAAATTTTTCAAAAAACAGAGCCTCGCACCCCGATAAAGAAAGCGCCGCGCAAAAGGCGTAGCCGTCGGCAAGGTCTTTCCTTTTTAATTTTTTAAGCAAATTGACGTCAACTACGATTTTAAAAACCGAGCCTTCTTCGTTTTTTAATACGGAAGAAGGAAAAACACCGGCAAATCCGTCGGCGAAAATCAAAGACGTCGCCACGTTTATAAGTTTAAAGCCTTCTTTTTTCGAAAGCACGGCAAGTTTGCCGTAATAAGACGCGTTTCCTAAGCAAATTACTGTCTTAAAATCTTTTAAAAACGACAAATCCACGGACAAATCGGGAAGAACGAAAGCCTCGACTAAAAAGCCTTGCGAGACAACTTCGTCACGCAAAGTCTTGCCGATAAAAAGATAATCGGCTTCGCAAGCAACTATCGCCACTCTTTTTTCCGCGTCGTCTCCGTAAAAGCAATCGTTAACGACCGCGACCGTTCGTTCTATCGCCCCACCGAATACAAGTTTGTCCTTAAACGGCTCTTTTTCGGTAAGTTTTAAAAGTAAACTCATAAAAAACCTCTGTACGCTACCTAAATATTATACTACGAAGCAATTCGGTTGTCAAACGGAGAAATTAAGCGGTAAAAACCTTTTTACTAAAACTAAATTATTTTAAAAATAAAAAAGCGGAAATTTTTTGTGAAAAAATGCAAAAACCCTTGAAAAAATCATTGATTTTCTTAAATAATTTGATATAATCATTATAGACTAAAAACTAGACGCGTAAAGTTAATCTTTCCCGTCGGAGGAATATTATGAACAAAAGTGAATTTATTAGAAACTTAGCGGACAAACAAGGCGTTACCATCAAAGAAGCAGAAGAAAACTTCATCGCTTTCGTTGAAACTTTAACCGAGAGTTTAAAAGCAGGCGATTACGTACATATTTCCGGCTTTGCTACCTTCTCGGTAAAGGAAAAAGACGCAAGAGAGGGCGTTAACCCCAAGACCAAGGAAAAAATCATTATTCCCGGTTGCCAATCGCCTACCGTAAAATTCAGTAAAGCCTACAAAGACTTGTTCAACTAAAAAACAAAAAAGCACGGACGTTTTTTAAAAAACGCCCGTGCTTTTATTTTTAAAAATTCTTTGCGGCTACAATTATTTCACTTGCGCTTCGGTTAGGACGAATCCGCTAATTTTTATCTCGTCGATTTTGGAAACGTCGTCCGTTTTAAACGTTAACACGGACTTTTTTCGGGAATTTTTATATTCGTATAACGCGCAATTGATTTCGGTTTCGCCGCTAATAAGCGTTACCGTCGTAGTCTTTCTTTCCAACCCCTCGAAAGGATACTTGCCGCTTTGAGGAACGCCGTTCAAATACGTACCCGAAAATATCGCTCCGCCGCCGTAAGAATAGTCGTTTTTAAAAGTCAAAACAACCACCGTTTGGTCTTTTTCTTGTGAAAACCGAACGTTTACGGTAAAGTTTAAACTTTTGCCGTCCATATTGGAAAAAGTTTTTATCGTAAACTCTTCGTCGGTCGGCTTTATCCTGTAATCTCCCACCATATAAACGTCTCTAACGTTATAGACTTTTTTGTTAAAAAACGCGCGATAGCCGGTAAACCAATATTGAAACACGCCCGCGTAAAACCCAAAAAAGATTATTACGGCAATTAGCGCAACTCCGTAAATTATAAGTCTTATTTTTCTTTTCTTATCCATCGATAGCCTCTTAGTAATATAGCGTCGTATGCAAAAAGCCGCCTTGAAAAAGACGGCTTTGAAAATCGCATGTTGAAGATAAATAATTATCTCTTGGAGAATTGAGGAGCGCGACGAGCTTTCTTTAAGCCGTATTTCTTTCTTTCCTTCATTCTCGGATCTCTGGTTAAATAACCTTCCTTTTTAACGATGGTACGAAGTTCGGGTTCAGCAACTACGAGAGCCCTTGCAATACCGTGACGGATAGCGCCGGCTTGACCGGTGAAACCGCCGCCGTTAACGTTTACGAAAACGTCGTAATCGGCTTCCTTGCCCGTAAGAGTCAAAGGTTGACGAATAACCAACTTAACGGTATCTAAAGCGCAATATTCGTCGATAGATCTGCCGTTGATGATATAAGTGCCGTTTCCGCCGGGAATAAGACGTACTCTTGCAACCGCTTTCTTTCTTCTTCCGGTTCCCCAGAATTGAACTTTCTTTTTAGTAGCTTTAGCCATAGTAGTTCACCCTCCTATTAGTAGTCAAGCTTAAGCTCGGTCGGTTGTTGAGCTTGTTGCTTATGTTCGGCACCCTTGTATACGCGGAGTTTTTTAAGCATCTTTTTGCCTAAAGTGTTTTTGGGAAGCATCCCTTTAACCGCTTCGTATACCGCTAAATCAGACTTCTTAGCCATGATTTCGCTGTAAGGAATTTGTTTTAAACCGCCTACGTAACCGGTGTGATAGGTGTAAAGCTTCTTTTCTAACTTTCTACCCGTCAAAATTACCTTGTCCGTGTTTAATACGATTACGAAATCACCGCAATCTACGTTGGGGGTGAAGGTGGGTTTGTGTTTACCTCTTAAAATCGCCGCAACTTGAGAAGCAAGTCTACCTAAGGGCATACCCGTAGCATCGACGACGTACCATTTTCTCTCAACCGTGGCGGGATTTGCCATATATGATTTCATGATAAATTATCTCCGAATTATTTGATTATTTCGTCTCGATTTTTTTGAAAAGCAATTAAATGCAAGGGGCTAATTCGCATAGAAAAACCTTCGCATAAATCAAGCGACTATGGTATTTTAACTTATTATCGTTTTTTAGTCAAGCGTTTTACGCGTTTTTTTAAGTTTTATTCATCTTTTGCATAAAAATTTTTTATTTTTATTGAAAACGACGGGGATTTTAGCATAAGAAAACCTCGCAAATATTTTTTAAGATAAACCGCCGACCCTTTAAAAAAGCGTCGGCGGCTCAAACTTTTTATTACACTAAGTATTTTGCGTATAGTTTTATTATTATCGAAAAGGCGTCCGATATCTCGTCGCGTATCACGTCGCGTTCGTCGCAGGCAAAATCAAACCTGAATTTATCCGCCGTGCGTTTGCAAACGTTTAAAGAAGCCCTTTCTAAAGACGTCAAATTTTGCCTATCTATCTCTTTTATAAAAAAATCTACTTTTCGATAGTCGATATCGTCGTCCAATCTCGGTTTTTTATAGCCGAGTTTGTAAAGCGACAGTTTGGAAACTTCCTTTTGAACGGCAGGAAAAAGATCCACTTCTTCTATTTTTGCGACGGGGAAAGCAAAAGCAACGCAGCAATCGTCCGTTCTTTTCCTTAAACGCCGCTTAAAAGTTATAACGTGCAACGCTAAAAAAGCCGCGTATAAGCCCGTTATCGCTATAAAAAGAGTTAAACAAGTAGTTAACCGCACACTATCCGCCCCCTTGAAAAAGTTTTTCGAAAAATCTTGGTTTTACGTTAATCTTTACCAAAAACGGGGCGGTTTATACCTATAAAGTTATTTCTTCGACGAGAAGCAAATTCACCAAAACTTTCTTTTCGACTTTTACACCCAACGCTTTTTCCGCAGCGTATGCGTAAAGGTCTAATTGTTTGCGATAAGTTTTTGCAAGCAGTTCTTTGTTTTTATGAGAATACTTGTAGTCGACGATAATCGCTTTTTCTCCGTCGATACACAATAGGTCTATAACCCCTTGAAGCAAAATATCTTCTTCGCCGTCTTCGCCCGCCAAAGCGGGAGGCACCGACACTATAAAAGGCTGCTCTTTATAAAGCCGCATAGAAGAAACTTCTTTAAATATATTAAGTCCGAGTATTCTTTTTATCCTTTCGATATCGACGGTTTTTCGCTCGAAATCGTTAAGTTGTTCTTCAAAAAGTCGCGCTATAAGCCCGTTATCGGATATTTTTGAAAAATCTAAAAGTTCCAAAAACCTATGATACGCGTTACCCGTTTCCCTGTCCCCCGTGGGGATAATCGACCTTGCGAAATCACCGTCCGAAAAGTCTCTATCCGCCTTGGATTTAGCGACTTCGGTAACCGTGCGTTTTAAACTTAGCAAAGTATCGTTTTGATAAGGATACTCGTAATCGACGTATTTTTTAATTGGCTCGACAAGACTTTCGTTAGGAAGCGGCAACGTAAAATCACGCCGTTCTTCCCTTTCGGTGTTTTCTAAAAGGTCAAGGTACGAAACGCCCGTACATTTTATATGTGATTGACAAATAAAATCAAGGTGCTTTTTTGCGTCCAAAATATCCTTTTTTAAGTTTTCTTGCGGTTGGTTTTTAGAAACGACGTACAAAATACATCTCGCGCGTGTAAGCGCAACGTACAAAAGGCGTAACTCGTTTTGCAAATTGTCCTCTTGTTTAATTATATTCACGTATTCTCTTACGCCGTTTGATTTGTAAGTTTTGTTTTTTAAATCGTAACTTTTAAGTCCTATATAGCCGTGCCGCGCTAGAAATACTTCCGACCTGCTATCCTCCATATTCCAATTTTTTTCAACGCCGGCGACAATAACGATAGGGTACTCTAAGCCCTTGGAGCCGTGCATACTAATAACGCTTACCGCGTTTCCGCCGCCGCTTGACGGCAGCGTCATACTGGATAGTTTATCTGGAAGATATTCCAAAAACTCCTCTAAGAAAAGTTCTCTATCCCCTGCGTAACCTTGCGACAAGAAAACGTTTATCCTTTCTAATTTACGTTCGCCGTCGGGAGTTTTTAAAAGTTTGGATTGATAGGATTTTTCTCTTATTATCCTTCGTATTAAGGTTGCAACCCCCTCGAACGCCGACAAAGCCCTAATTCTTCCCAAATAATCGAAAAATTCTTTTAATTTTAAGGAAATATCGTCCCCTAAACGGCAATACTTGTTAGCCGCCTCGTAAAAACTTACGCCCGAAAAAGCGTCGCGTATTTTTTTAAGCATCGCGTCGGTGAATCCCCCCGCCGGCGACTTTAAAGCGCCGCATAGCGCGATATCGTCGTCGGGGTTTATAATGCAGTTCAAAAGATTTATAAGCCCTTGGATTTCGGGGTAAGTTTCTATCGTGCGTTTGTTTTCGGAAACGGTAGGTATGCCCGCCGCCTCTAACTCTTTAACAACTCTGTCGACGCCGGTTTTTACCGTGCGATTAAGAACGGCTATATCCTTGTACGTCGCAAGCCGCTTTTCATTTTTCTTTACGTCGTAAATTTCTTGCTTTAAAGCCTTTTGCACGGCGTAAACCACTAATTTTTCGTAATTGACTTTTTCTTTCTTTTCGGCTTTAAGATGCTTTTCAACGCTATAAACGCCTAAGTCGAGAACGGGCTTTTCTTGCTTGTCCTCAAAATAGAAAAGTTCGCAGTCCCCCTCGTAGTCGCCGTACAAGCCGCCGTAAACCATTGGGTGCGCGGCGTACTCTAACCCCATAGACCGCTTGGTCATCGACGAAGAAAACACTGCGTTTACAGTATCGATTACGCTTTTGGAACTTCTAAAATTGGAGTCGAGTTCCACGTATCCGCCTCGTTTTTCGGCGCCTTCTATTCTTTGCGCGAAGTTTTCGCTATCGCATCCCCTAAACCCGTAAATACTTTGCTTTACGTCGCCGACTAAAAACAAATTGTTGTTTTCCAAAAGTTTGAAAATGCTTTCTTGCACGCCGTTGGTATCTTGGTATTCGTCGACGAATATAAATTTATAAGTGGATTTTAAATCGTCGGAAACCTCTTTTAACTGTAAAAGTTTATACGCGGCGCGCGTAACGTCTGCGTAGTCTAAAACGTTTTGATCTCTTTTTTGCCGCGAATATTCTTCTTTAAAAAGTTTTTCAACCTTTATTAAACTTTCCAAAACCCTTTTGGGTTCTTTTAATTCGGCAAGTCTGTCTTCAAAATCAGCACAAAAAAACGCTTTGATTTCCTTTTTGATAGCGTTTAATCCCGCGGAAAAATCCGCCGCGTCTTCGGCAAGTTCTTGTTGAGATTCATCCCAATCCTTGCGCGCGCTCGGGCGTTTTACGTTGTAGTTTGCGAACGCTAAAAGAGCGTCCGCGTTTTTTCTTTCCTTTATTTCGTTAAAATACCCCGCGTACGCCGTAAAATAATCGGCGTAAGGATTTAGCCCCAAAAATACGCTCCTTTGGGTAAAACTAACGAGGTCTTCTTCGTACGTTAAAATTCTATCAATAAATCGCGCTATAAGCCCGTTATCGATACTTTTTAATCCTTCTTCATCGTAACGCGACAACGCTGCGGATAAAAAGGCGTCCTCGTCGGGTTCGCTTTCTAAAAAGGTATACAAACTTAAAATCACGCTCTTTAAAAGTTCGTCGTTTCGCTTTCTAAAAAAGACGTTTAGCAAAATATTTATATCTTCGTCTTCGGCTTCGTAAAGTTTTTCAAAGACCTCGGATATAGCCGAATTTTTTAAAGCAGCGACTTCGGCGTCGGCAATTATCGAATAGGAAGAATCCACGTCCGCCAAATAAAAATACTTTTTAACCAAGGAATTTAAAAAAGAGTCTATCGTAGATATCGACGCGGTAGGAAGATCCCTTACCTGTCCTTTAAGTCTTTCCGTGTCCACGCCTTCTCTAATCCTCGCAATAAGCGCTTTACTTAGCCTTTCCTTCATTTCTTGAGCGGCAAGTTTTGTAAAAGTAACGGCTAAAATTTCCTTGACGTCGGCGCGGTTTTCCACGATTAGTCTTATAAGCCTTTCGACCATAACGGAGGTTTTTCCGCTACCCGCGGAAGCGGACACGACCAGCGAACCGTCGTCAAACGTTATCGCTTTAAGTTGCTTGTCGGTAAATTTGCTCATTTTTTATCCTCCGCGTTTAAAATCGATTGCCTGTTTCCCGTGGATATATATCTGTTTTCGTCACCCGACTCCAAGTCGTAACCGCACATACCTTTGTACGAACAGTATTCGCAAGCCTTTTCGGTCGGAGAGGCGATAAATAAGCCGTCGGACATTTCCTTCGCGCCGCTTTTAGCAACTGAAACGGCGTAATTAACGTATTTATTAAACTCGTCTTCGGTTAAAACCGTATTACCGTCCTTAACCCGACCGGTTTTTTTATCCAGACTTACGCTAAGGTTTTTGCTTGAACCGGTTTCCGCGACCGAATTATCCAGTTTTTGCAAAATTTCGACGTTTTGAAGCGTTTTTCCTAAATATTCTCCGCCGTCTAAGGCTTTTTGAGAATAATCGTCGCTCATCTTAAAATAATGTGCACCTGCGGGTTTATAGCCGAGTTTGGTGAAAACGTTCATATATAAGTACAGTTGGATTTTGTTGCCCGCGTAAAAATCGGAGTCGGAATTTTCCGCCGCGCCCGTTTTGTAGTCTATAATTCTAAAATACTTGTTTTTTCCGTCGTCGTAAACGTCGGCACGGTCGATTTTGCCTCTTATGGGAATCTTTCTGTCGCCTAAATCGAGGTAAATCGGCTTTAATCCGTTTTTAGAACTTTCGTTGAATTCTATCTCGGTGCCGTACGGTTTGAAGTCGGATTTGTTTAGGTCGTTATACACCCTCAAGCACTCTTTTACCGACTCTTTTTTAAGGTAAGAAAAAGTGGTTTTATACTGCGGTTTGTTGAGATAACGGGCGTATACGGGGGTTTTTAACTGTTCATCGAACAATTTTAGCGCTAAAAGTTCCGCAGTCGTTTCATCGGTTATTTCTTCGTAACGGTCGATAAAGTTTTCCATTACGTTGTGCAAAAGATTCCCGAGTTCGTAAACCTTGGTTTCGCCCGTTTCCGCCTCTTGCAGTTTCAAAACGTTCCGCGCGAAAGCCTTATATGGGCAAGAAAAATATGTTTCGATAGCGGTGGGCGATAAATTACCCGTATATTTTAAATCCTCGTCGAAAAAAGCGTCCGTTGCTTTAAAACTAAACGACTGTAAAAAGTTTTCTTTCCCTACGGCGGTTAAAAACGCGGATACGTCGGAAATATCGTCGACTTTTCTTTCTTTATACGCTTCCACACGCTTAGACGCGTACAAATCTCCCGCCTTTTCGGAGGAATAATTTAGAAAAGCAAAGCGGTTTGCAAACACGCTTTCAAAGTCGGCAATCGGCTCCAACCGAGCCTCGTCGTCGGAAAAAATCTCAATCGCTTGATCTATAATTTCGCTGCGCAAATTGGCTTTGCCGCTTTTATCGACCAACGGATACGATAAGTATAGCCTATCGATAAAACTCATTGCGGAAACCGCGATATTTTCCCTTTCGCGGTCGTTTACGATTTGCAATTTAGGTTCGATAACCAGCTTATAGCCGTCCATTTTCAAAAGTTCGCGGTCGTTTAAAAGCGCTACGTCTTCTTTGTATCTCGGAACGTCGAAAGAAAGCCCCGGCATAAACGTTATAGCCGTTTCGTGAAGCCTTCCGCTTTTATAATCTCCTAAAAACACGGTGTCGTTGTATTCGGGCACCGTTGAAATTTTTACTGCCAACGCCGCCGAAAAAAGTATATTTTTAAATTCGTTCAAGGAAACGACGGTGCCGCCTAAAACTTCCGCGACCTCGTCCAAAAACGATGGAAGTTGGGACGTTGCCACGTCGTTGAATTCCGCGGTTACCCCCTCGCCGTAGCCTTGTAAAATTTCCGAAAAGTTTTCCGAACGCTTAGAAAAATCTAAATCGTCCAAAATCTTTTTAACCGCCAAAACGTACGAAGAAACCTCGTCTTTGGTTTTCAGTAAAGAAACTGCGTCGACTATTCTTTTTCTTACGCTTTCGGCAACTAGGTCGGAAAACGGCTCTTTAATTTGCTTTCTATGCACCGCGTTTTCGTAAACGTATTTAATAAAGGCGTGAGATTCTTCAAAACCGCAAAACAGTCCCGATTTTGCGACGGTAACGGCTTTTTTAGGAAGAAAATTAAACCGTCTTACGTCAATAAGTCCGCCTATAAGCCCGATAACGGGGTGGTTTACTAAACTTGCCCCTTCGTCTATATATATGGGAATATCGTATAAGTACGCGCTTTCTTTTAAATACGGCGCGTATAATTGTACGTCTTGACATATTACGGAAAAGTCTTTATACCTACGCCCGTTTTCAACGACTTCGCGGCGTATTATCGACGTTATGAAATCACATTCCTCTTTGATATTTTTTGCTTCGAATATCTTTATTTTATTACTTCTTTTTCCCGATTTGCAAAACACCGTAGGATCAAAAAGACCTTGAGCAAGCCTGTATTGTTCGTCTTTACCGTCCTCACGCAAAGGAACAACCTCGGCAAATTTAAAAAGTTCGCTGATTTTGTTAACCGACTCGTTCGTAAACGAGGGGTAGTTTGCCGACACGCAAACGAAGTCTAACTTGGAAACTTTATTTAAAGCCTTTAAAATTTCAAGGGTTTGTTTGGTAAAAGACTGTATCCCGGCAACTATTACGCGCGCGCCCTTTAGTTTGGCGTCGTTCAAAATAATATCGGGCGCCAACGACAAATAAGCGCTTTCGTCGGTCAAGCGGTTTTTCGCAAGATAATCTTCGTAAGCGGAATACACTATCAAAATATCTTTAAGTTTGGTTTTTAAAGTTCCGTCTTCTTCGCGTATAACCGTTGCAAGATCGTCCGGCGTTACCATAGCCGCTTTAAACTGAGAAATCAAACCGTATACGTCTTTGGGCACGGAAAAAGCCTCCGGCTTAAGTTTTTCAAGCTTAGCCGCGTTTTCCTTCATAAGTTTTCTCACTAAAAGGGTTGCTTGCGCCTTACTGATATACCCTTCTACTACCGCGTTTTTAGAAACGTACCGAGAAAAGCTGGTAATTTCCACGTTGAAAGTTCCGCCGGTCGTTTTTGCAATTTCCTTTTCAAAGGATAAGGTTGCTTTGCTTTCGCAGAAAACGTATATTTTTTTATCAATGTCACGCGGAAACGAAGACACCAAAATCCCCGTTTGCCGTATCGCGTGTGCCGAAAGCGGCGTCGTATAAATCTTCATACTAATAAGTATAACATAATAAATGAGATAAATTAAGTTTTTTTAAACGATTTTATTTGCTTTTTTTAAAAAAAATGTGTTACAATGCTTATAAAGAAAAAAGGAACTTGATTATGAAGAGATTTTTTAAATTATTTTTAGCAATTTTATCTATCGCGGCTTGCCTATTTTCCTTAGCGGGCTGCTCGCAAGGAGCGACGACTACTTTGGACGGCGCGTACTTTTTAAGTAGTTCAGCAAACGTCGGAATAATCGCCAACGTTAACGAAATTAATACGTACGACGTAACCTTTACCCCGTCTACCGCAGGCGTTAGCCAAGTAACCGTAAACTTAGTGGAAAAAGAAGGTTTTAATACTTACGTTACCACGCTTAAAAAAGCCGAATACGAAGGCACCGCTTGCTACCTTTTGGAAACCACCCTTAAAACCAATATCGCATATACTTTAGGCGGCAACGACGTAGGGACTTTTGAAGACTATTCCGTATCCAAAGTCTACTTTTTAAGCGTTTCCGACAAATTAAAACCTTTGTATAGCGAAACTTCGGCGTCCGCTCATTCCCCCGTTAGAAATGACGACGGCAAGTACGAGATTTTAGAACTCAAATACTCCTACTCTATCGTTTACGGCGAAAGCGAAGCAGTCGTAGATTTCAACCCGGAAAAAGGTGAATTCGACGTAAAAGAAGGCAAACGCACTTACGAAAAATACAATAAATCGACTTACTACTTTGACAACGCCACCATGTTGTTTATGCCGCGTGCGATATCTTTGACCGACGCGTCCTCGTTAAGCTTTTCCGCAATAGACGCTTTGTCCGGGGTAAACCGCTCGATGACGATGACTTCTAATTCTTCTAAACCGAGCGAAAATATAATTTACTCGGAAACGAGCGAGGAAAGCGGCGTTATCAACGCGACTTATTATATCGACGGCTATAAAAATTTCAGAGACGAAGAAACCGGCAACCAAGTAATACCTTGCAAGGTCGTAAATTTCGCCGTATCGGGGACTTTTTCAGGTTCTTCGATCAAATGCTGGTACGCGGACACCTCCCTTTCAAAAGCAAGGGCAAGACTTATAAAAATGGAAACTTCCGCGCCGTACGCGTTGGGGACTTTTACTTACGTAATAAAAAATACCGTGGTTAACGACTAATTTTTAAAAACGCTAAATAAAAACCGCAAAGGTTTTTTAAAAACTTAAAAACTGATCTTAAAAATAATTAAAGGAGGGCTTATCTATGACCGAAATTGAAAAATTGCATACCGATGCAGAAAGTTCGCAAAACTTTGAAAAGCGTGATTTCGTACAAGAAATCGGCGATCTTTTATGCGGAGATTTGCCCCCGTCGACGTTAAAAGAGAAACTTTCCGATTACCACGAATCGGATATTGCCGAGGTTATCCCCTCGCTACAAAAAGACGAACGTTTAAAACTTTACAAAATTTTAGGTAACGAAGCCGTTTCCGAAATTTTCGCTTACTTAGACGACGTAGAAGAATTTATCGAAGAATTATCCGTTTCCGCCGCCGCCGACATTATTGAGGAAATGGACGCCTCCGACGCTATAGACGTTCTCGACGAATTGGACGAAGAAAAGCGTGAAGAAATCATTAGCCTAATGGACGAGGACGCGGCGAAGGATATTCAACTTATCGACGCTTACGACGAAGACCTAATCGGTTCTCAAATGAGCACCAACTTCGTTTGCGTTAAAAACACCGACACCATAAAGCAAGCAACCAAAAGCGTTATCGAGCAAGCCGCCGATAACGACAACATTTCCACCGTTTACGTAATAAACGCCGAAGACGGCACCTATTACGGCGCGACCACACTCAGAGATTTAGTTGTCGCAAGAAGCAACCAAAACTTGGACGATATAACCGTTACCGCCTATCCTTACTTTTACGCCGACGAGCCGATCGCCGACTGCTTGGAAGAATTAAAGGATTTGTCGGAAGACTCTATCCCCATTCTATCCAAAGGCAATAAAATCCTCGGCGTTATTACGGGCACGGAACTAGTCGACGTCGTAGACCAAGAACTTAGCGACGACTACGCTAAATTCGCGGGTTTAACCGCCGAAGAAGATTTAAACGAACCTATCTTTAAATCGGTTAGAAAACGCATACCGTGGCTGGTTATATTGATGGCGTTAGGACTTATAGTTTCCACCGTCGTAGGGCTTTTCGATCCGGTTATCACGGCGATACCGCTTTTATTCTCCTTCCAAACGATGATATTCGATATGTCGGGTAACAGCGGCACGCAAAGTTTATCCGTAACCATAAGGGTTATCACCGCGGAAGATTTGTCTTTTAAAGAAAAACTGAAATTTATCTTTAAAGAATTCCGCGTCGGCTTGATTAACGGACTTATCCTTTGCGCAATAGCGTTTGTGTTCGCGGCGCTATACTTAGTCGTATTAAAAGGGCAATCTTTCACGAACGGTATTGCTATTTCCGGTTGCATCGGTCTTTCCATTTTAGTTGCGATAATCTTTTCGTCGCTCGGCGGGACGCTGCTTCCTATGTTGTTTAAAAAAATAAAAATAGACCCCGCCGTTGCGTCGGGACCTATGATTACCACCTTAAACGACCTCGTTTCCGCGGTAGTCTTTTACGGACTTTCATATATTTTAATCATCCAAGTCTTCGGACTATATTCTATCTGATAGATTTTACGTACGACTTAATTTAACGACCACAAAAGGTAAAGCCCCGCCCGCCAAACGAGTGAGGCTTTTAGTTTTTCGTTCGCCACCCGACTAAACCGTTGAAAATATTATCCCTAAAAACATACCCAAAGTTGTTTTTATAACCACAAAAGCCCAAAAGTCCGCCTATAAGCCCGTTAAACGCCACTCTCTCCGTAAAATCAGAAGTGTCTACGCGCAAGATACGTATATGCTTGACGCATTAAAAACGGCACGAAAAGACAATCAATCCTTACCGAAACGAGAACGCAAAGCACGCGTCAAAACTACGTTAAAAGAAAAAATCGCGCGGTTTAATCTTTGCTTGAAATTATATTTCTGGGTTTAATTTTGTTTAGTTTTAATATCGGAATAAGACAAGATATTACGGTTATCAATAATATTATAACGGCGTTGATAATTAACGTCTGCGCGTTAACGTTGAATACCCTCACCACGCCCAACTCACCGTTTTTTACGAAACTTACAAGGCTATTTGATAATTGTGCGTTTATCGGGCCGCATAAGGTTAAAAGCAACACGTTGGATATCAGCAGTACGGATAGTCCAGCAAGTATAGTTTGCATACTAAAAATTAGCCAAATATTTGAAGTTTTCGCTCCGAGCGATTTAAACACGCCGATTTCATAATAACATTTTCTTATGTTACCGTAAGCATAATTCACGAGAGTTATAAGGCACGCGCCTGCCACGACGAATAAAATCAATCCGAATAGGTCGTGAAAAATATTTACTATATTTCCTATTATTCGCGTTGAATCGAACGTCGTGGATTCTAGGTCGTAATTGTCCTTTATGAGAACGTTATATATGCTCGAAAGTTGGCTAACGTCTTCTATTATTAATGAAAAAGCCCCGTAGTTATAAGCGTTAAGCAAATTAAAAGTTGATTCGTTTACTATTGCAATTTTTTCGTTCTTCTCGGATTCTTCAAAATAATTCGCCGGCAACAACTTGGAAATCGTTATGTCGATGGAAAATCTTCGTGTCGAGAAGTCTCCTTCAAGCCCGTTAAACGTAAACGTGACGGGACTAAACGCTTCGTATGATTCTTCGGTCTGATACCCGAGATAGTCTCCGAAAATCGAATTATACGTGGTATAGGGTATGGCGATTTCATTGTCCTTTAAATTATATTCTGATGCTTTAACGAACAACATTCCGCCGACCGATACGGCAGAATTATTTATTGCCGACTGAAATTCACAATAGTTACAAAACGTATATTTAAATTGGTTGTAAGTTAAAAAGTCAGCCTCGAAGTTTGGATTGATGGAATAGCATAGACCATAGCGCGTAAGAATGCTTTTGCAAAAATATTTGAACTGTTTTTCGTAGTATTTCTTTTCACTGACACGATTAACACCGTTGCCGACGTCTATTAAGTAATTAAATAAGTCGTTGTATTTTTTAGCATAGTCGGTTTTAAAAATAGCGTTGACGTACAATTGATCGATATACCTCCCGACTATCGACTGATAAGAAGTAATCTCGGAGTTTTCGTATAGAATTCCGTCCGCAATAAAGTCGGGTATTACGACGCCGTAGCTTTTATCGGTTAAGTCGCCCGCTAATATTTGCAATTCGCCGTCTACGCCAAAGGTTTTCTCTAAATATTCTCGCGTACAGACCGCCGTTCCGTACGATTCTTTCGTAAAAATCCAATTAAACGGATATATCTTATCTACTTGAATGCCCGCAGCCATATTGTTTAAATAAGCTTCACTATTATTTAAATAAGTCGTCATGGGGATTTGAAGCACTTTAAAAATATTGCCGGTATAGCCGTGGTTGTAAAAATCGTTAATTTCATCATCGTCAAAGAATATATACGAGTACAAATTTAAGTTTTCATCGTCTAAAAAACCCTTCCTTAGATAAATAGTTTCTTCTCCGTTTTTATGCATAATCAAAGAAATGCTTTCGGCTACGTCGAATTGAACGAAGAATTGACACATCCCTAACAAAAAAACCAGAGCGCTAACGATCAAAACCGTAAATATGCTTGCGGCAACTCTTTTTTTAAGGAACATAGCAGATACGTTGAAAGTGTCTTTTATAGACATTTTACTGCATTGTAAATCAACTTTGACGGGCGTGGAGGTCGGCGTGATATTTTCCGTCCGTTTAAAGCCGGAGTCCCGTTGTACGATTTTGTTAATCTTGCCCTCTTTTAAATTATCGTTTACTTCTTGAACTTCTTCGGGAGTTAAAGGTCTTTTATACGGTAAAGCAAGCGTGTTTTCACTAAGTAGTTTGTCGTCGGAATTCGTTCGCGTTCTGCTTAAATTATCCACGATTTTACCGTCCGCAAGTTCGATTATTTGATCCGCAAACGTTTGCGCATCGTGTAAATTGTGAGAAACAATCACAACTAGTCGGTCATTCGAAAGATTTTGCAATAGTTTTAATATTTTGAGTGAAGTTTTACTATCTAAATTGCCCGTAGGTTCGTCGGCGAGTATTAGTTTCGGATTCTTCACTAAGGCTCTGGCTATCGATACTCTTTGTTTTTGCCCGCCGGAAAGTTCTTTAACTAGTCTATTTTTTATAGAGGGGCTAAGTGCCACTTGAGAAAGCGCGTTGTCAACGAGTTTTTCCGTTTGTTCAAGCGAAAGCGGTTCACCTTTAATTTTTAATGCAATTTCAATATTTTGCAATACGGTCAAACTCTCTAACAAACAAAAGTCTTGAAAAACAAAACCAAGATATTCGTTTCGGTAATCGTCAAATTCCGCATTGCTTAATTTTGACAAATAATTGCCGTCACAAACTATTTCGCCTTCGGTAATGCTATCGAGCCCGCCCAGTAAGTTTAAAAGAGTAGATTTTCCACAACCACTTTTTCCAACGACAAACACGAAGCCTTTGTCGGGCAAGGAAAAACTTACGTTATTTAGTGCAATAACGTTATTTTTATTGCGCTCGTATATTTTTGTCAAATTGGAAATTTCTATCATCAGATAATTCGCTTGCCTTGCTTTATCTTTTCTTTCGAATATGAATATTGTAAATCTTTTTAACTCGCCTGTCAATTAAATCAATAATAAACCGCATAATAACTTTGCGCGCTTTTAACTATTTTATCAATTATTTTATACGGGTTTCGGCGGCAATAGAAAATTCGGTCGCGACGAAGAAAAAGGGTTATAAGGACTTTTTAGGCGTGATTTGATTGTTTCTAATCCCCTATTTTGCATAAAAAAACCGCCTAAAGTGCGGATAACCGACCTATAGACGGGTTTTTATAAATAACGGTTACAGTTGCCAATCGATAGGAGCTAAGCCGTTTTTAATCAAAAAGTCGTTGGTCTTTGAAAAATGACGACAGCCGAAAAATCCGTTGTAGGCGGATAAAGGAGACGGGTGCGCGCTTTCTAAAACAAAATGACGGTTGGCGTCGATTAAGGCTTTTTTATTGCGAGCGTTTCTTCCCCACAAAATAAAGACTACGGGCGTTTGTCTTTCGTTGATTATTTTAATTACCTCGTCGGTAAACTCTCCCCACCCGCAGTTTTGGTGAGAGTTTGCTTGCCCTCTTCTTACCGTAAGCGTGGTGTTTAAAAGGAAAACTCCTTGTTTAGCCCACGGGGTTAAATCGGTTTTTTCGCCGTTGTCTATTGATAAATCGCTTTTTAATTCCTTGTAAATATTTTGCAAGGACGGAGGCATTTTCGTACCTTGTCTTACCGAAAAGCAAAGCCCGTGCGCTTCGCCGGGTTCGTGGTAAGGGTCTTGACCTAAAATTACCGCTTTTATATTAGAATACGGCGTAAGTTTAAACGCGTTAAAAATTTCTTCCATAGGCGGATAAACCTCGTGCGTAAAGTATTCCGTTTTCAAGAACTCGCGTATTTTTTTGTAGTTATCGCTATTTATAAGGTCTTTTAAAATATCGTTCCAATCGTTATGAAAGTCTAACATATAATCCTCCGACGAGATAATTATAACAAAGCGACGGGCTTTTTGTCAAAGCAAACGGCAGACAAAGTCGGTTTTGGTATAAAAATTTAAACTTAACGGCATATTATCGCAGACAAAATTACAAAAAACCGATAATCGATTGCCAAAATGCTTAATTTGTGATAAAATTAAGGTTATGAAACTTAACGATTTATTGAAAAAAGCGGAAAAACCCGCAAGATATATCGGCGGAGAGTATAATTCCGGCGGTAAGGAATTCAAAAAATACAACTATTGCTTGTGCTTTCCCGACGTTTACGAAGTAGCAATGTCTAACTTAGGCATAAGAATCGTCGAAAAGGTAATGGCGGACGTCGACGGCGTTTTCGTCGACCGCTGCTTTGCGCCTTGGCAAGATTTCGGCAACCTTTTAAAAGAAAGCGGAACGCCTTTATACGGACTTAACTCTAAAAGACCGCTTAAAGATTTCGACGCGATAGGCTTTTCGATGGGCTTCGAACTTTGCTATACGACCGTACTTTATATGCTCGATTTAGCGGGAATTCCCCTATTAAGAAAGGACAGAGACGAAACTTATCCCGTAATCGAAGCCGGCGGGCCTTGTACTTGCAACCCCGAACCCATGTCCGATTTTATAGACCTTTTCATTTTGGGCGACGGCGAGGCTATAAACGACAAACTTTGTAAACTTAGAATGACTTGCTCTTCTAAAAAGGAATATTTGGAAAAGGCAAGCAAACTAAGCGGCGTTTACGTTCCGTCTTTAATGGAAGTAAAATACGGTGATAACGGGCTTATAGAGGGGTTTTCGGGCGCGTGCGAAGTTAAAAAAGCAGTCGTTAAAGATTTAGACTCGGCGGCTTTCCCGCCCACTCAACCCGTCGGCAATATAGAAGTCGTTTTCGACCGCGCAATCGTCGAAGTTATGCGCGGTTGCCCGCGCGGTTGCAGATTTTGCCAAGCGGGATACATCTATAGACCTCTTAGAATGAGAAAGCCCGAGACGATTATCAATCAAGCCAAAAGCATAGTAGACTCCACCGGATTTGACGAACTAAGCCTAAACAGTTTATCCACGGGCGACTATCCTTGCTTAAAAGAACTTTTAGACGGGCTTAAAAAACAACTTCCCGACACGAAAATAGCGCTTCCTTCTTTAAGAATAGACAGTTTCGATAGCGAATTCGTTTCGGAGTCCAAAAAGAACAGTCTGACCTTTGCGCCCGAGGCTGGTACTCAGCGGCTTCGCGACGTAATTAATAAGGACGTAACGGAAGACCAAATAGAGCGTTGCGTTTTGGCGGCGTTTTCACAAGGATACACCTCGATAAAACTGTATTTTATGATGGGGCTTCCTACTGAAACCGACGAGGATTTGAAAGGGATTTCCGACGTAGTTTACAAAATAAGAGAGATTTATTCTAAAAACAAAAAAGCGGCGCGGGAACTTCGCGTTAGCGTAAGCGTTTCCACGTTTATTCCTAAGCCCTTCACGCCTTTCCAATGGGAAAGACAAATAACCGAAGAAGAATTTAATCGCAAAGTGGCTCTTTTGAAAGAAAAACTGTTCGTTAAGGGTGTGTCGTTTAGTTGGAACGATTTTGCCGTTTCCCGCTTAGAAGCCGTTTTGGCAAGGGGCGATAGGAGAGTCTCCCCCGTTATTTTGTCCGCGTATAAAAAAGGCGCGCTTTTGGATAGTTGGTCGGAATTTTTCAAACCCGAAATATGGAAAGAAGCGTTTATTGAAAACGGCGTCGATCCCGACGATTACACGAGAAAGCGAGAGTTTTCCGAAGTTTTGCCTTGGGACTTTATAGACGTTTACGTTAATAAAAGTTACCTTCAAAAAGAAGCGGAAAAGGCTTATCAGGAAAAGGTTACCGGCAACTGTTTCCAAGGTTGCAAAGGTTGCGGCGTGCAAAAGGAATTTAAGTGTCAATTATGTTAGTTTTTAGATATTCGAAACTTGACGGAGCGGAGTTTATTTCCCATTTAGACACCCTGCGTCATTTGCAAAAAATATTGATACGCGCAAAAATCCCCGTGGAATATTCCAAGGGATACAATCCGCATATGCTTATTTATCTTTCGGCGCCGTTAGGCGTCGGCGTGAAAAGCCGCGCGGAATATTGCGCGGTCGAAACCGATTTTAACGCGAAAGAGTTTATAACCCTTTTCAATAAAAACGCCCCCGCGGGATTTAGATGTATCTCCGCGATAAACTCTACTAAAAAAGTCAATCTTCAAGCGCAGATGGACAGTGCGGAATACTTAATCCAAGGCGTTAACGGTTTCGATTTAGAAAAAGTTTTGAGTGAAAAAGAATTTTTCGTTACTGATAAACGCGGCGACAAAAAAGAAGTTCGCGATAGAATTTTAGCCTTAAAAAAGACGGATAACGGGCTTATAGCCTTACTTTCTTTCGGCAACAGCACCCTTCGTCCCGACGTTTTGGGCGAAAGACTTATAGAACTTTTCGGCGGTGAAAACTTGGAGGTAGAAAAACTAAACGCCTTCATCCTCGGCGTTAAACCGGAGGAAGCGTATAGATGAAACGTATACTTATCGACGGACGCGCCGGCAATATAGTAGCCGCGCTTTCCGACGGAAAAAAACTTTTAGAATATCAAACGGAAAAACAAAACGGCAAAATCGTCGTCGGAAGCGTTTTTAAAGGAAGAGTTGAAAACGTTTTGCCGGGGATGCAAGGCGCTTTCGTAAACATCGGTTTAGAAAAAAACGGATATCTTTATACGGGTGCGTCGCTCGTTAACAAAGAACAGTTGGAAGAAGCCGTTTCTCTCCCCACCACTCTCGACGTCAAAGTCGGCGACGAGATTATCGTTCAAGTCGTAAAAGACGCGACGGGCTCGAAAGGCGCAAGACTTACGACTCACCTTTCTTTTGCAAGCAGAAACCTCGTTTATATGCCTGAATACGACTTCGTCGTGGTATCTAGACGTATAGAAGACGAAACCTTGCGTGAGAAACTTTTGTCCGCCGGTGAAAAAATCAAGCCGCAAAAAGGCGGGCTTATAATGCGTACGGTCGCCAAAGCCAACGATATAAATTACTTTTTGGAAGAAAGAAAGTATCTTGAAACGGTCTACGAAAACATTTTAACGAAGGCAAAAGACCTTTCCGCCCCCGCCCTATTATACGAGGACGGTAACCTTGCTAAAAGAATGCTTCGCGACGTATACACGCCCGAAATCGACGAAATCGTCGTATCCGATTATTCGCTTTATTGCGACGTTATGGACGTTGCCGTTCAGCGCGGAGGAAGCATCTTAGACAAAGTCAAGTATTACGATAAAAAAAGAGACCTTTTTACCGACTACGGCTTAGACGAAGAAGTCGACGGAATGCTTAGAAACAAAGTTAACCTCGAAAGCGGCGCGTATATTATAATCGATAAGACGGAGGCTTTAACCGTCATCGACGTAAACACCGGCAAGTATATCGGCGACGACAGTTTGGAAAAAACCGTTTTCGAAACCAACCTTGCCGCAAGCGACGAAATCGCACGCCAACTTCGTTTAAGAAATATCGGCGGAATAGTCATAATCGACTTTATCGATATGGAAGACGAGGCACACAGAGCCGCCGTCGTCGAAAGATTGAAAAACGCTTTAAAAAACGACCGTTCGCGTTGCAACGTCGTTGGGATGACCGGGCTCGGGCTCGTTGAACTTACCCGTAAAAAGACGAGGAAGGAAAGTTTTCAATCCCTCGTAAAACCCTGCCCCTACTGCAAAGGCGAAGGCGTGATTTTTAGCAACGACCACATAGTTACGAAAATCCGTTGCGCTCTTTTGGACGTTTTTTCGGAAAACTATTCTTGCGCCATAGTCGACTTAAACGGAGATATTTGCGATTATATCTTTAAAACCGGAGCGCTTTCCAAAGACGCAACCAAGATTTGGCGAGATAAACGCATTTACCTCGTTCCGCACAAAACTTACCACCAAGAATGCTTTCACGTAAACGGGGACAACAATAAAGTGTTGGACCTTCCCGATAAAGCAAGACTTTTATACTAAATTTATAAAAAGCCGCCGTAAGTTAAAACTAACTTGCGACGGCTTTTACCGTATATAACCGAAAAACATCCGTATGAATACGATAAACGGATTAAAATTTTATTCAAAAATTAAAAACCTTCTAAAAGCATTTTATCCGCAACGAGGGCTATAAATTCCCCGTTAGTCGGCTTTTCGCTTCCTACGTACGCGCGGACGCCGAAAACGGAATTTATGGTCTCTATCCTGTTTCTGTTCCAAGCAACTTCTATCGCATGTCTTATGGCACGCTCTACTTTCGAGGCGGAAGTGTCGTATATTTCACCTATCATGGGATAAAGTTTTTTAGTGATATAATTGATAATCTTAGGGTTTTCCACCGCCATTTTTACGCCTTCTCGTAAATACGCGTACCCTTTTATATGCGGAGGAATACCCACGGATAAGAATATTTTACTTATCTTTTCGTCCAAACTAAAAGCAGGCTTTTTCGTTATTGCTAAAGGGGCTTCTTCTCTTTTTTCGCATAGTTCGGTAAGGCGTTCTTTTATAACGTCGCCTTGTATAGGGGTAATCATATAGTATAACGCGCCGTACTCCATCGCGCTTTGAATTATTCTTTCGTTTTTTATCGCGCTTAAAACGATAACTTTGCATTTATCTTTTAAACTTGCCGCTTTTTTGATAACGCCGAAACCGTCGCTTCCCGTTACCACCATTCCGGTAATTACCACGTCGGGTTTCAGTTTGTCGATAAGTTCTATCCCCTTAATGCCGTCGTTCGTCGCGGCAACCAAATTAAAAGGACCCGTCGTAAAAAGTTCCTTTACCTCTTCAACGTTTACGTCGTCCTCGTGAACGAATAATAATTTAATAGTTTCCATATTGCTTCTCCTTTTGAAAATAACGTTGCAAAAAATATCTAAAAAACTCGTAAAAAGAAGTTTACGATAATATTTTAGCACATAATAATGTAATGTCAAAACAAATATGAATTCAAAATTAAAAATAATGCAAAATATTTTTCAAAAATATTGTAATTTTTTGTCGAATTTTGTATTTTCCGGTTTTTTCGCCCAAAATCGTACCGTTTCGCTGCCTCGATCGTCTTAGGCGTACGGCAAGTGAATTGCAATAAAAGACGTCTATCCTAAAATGACTATCGTTCGCACGAAACGTCCCGAAACTCAAGTTGAAGGAGTTGCAATCATCGACGTCGTAAGACGGCTCGTTGCGCAAAATTGATTTTTTGTTGCTATTGCAAAATGAATTTTTTTACGAGATATACTATAAAAGCAATCTTTCATCTTCCTAAAAAACACGGCGAGCCCTTTTTGAAAAAATCGAGACGCCGCAAAGACGGTTAGTTTCGTGATTTTTTACACGAAAGATTAAAAAACTAAAAACCAAGCAAACAAGCCGTTGACTTTTTAAGGACGCGGCTCCGTCGGGCGGTTTTCCCAAGCCGCGAATTCGCGCCGTTAGTTTTGTAATAAGGTTCGACGTAAAAACGAAAAAACGCAAGTCAAATCATCACGACTCAACTTGCGTTTTTTTGGCGCGCCATGAGGAGCTCGAATCCCCAACCTTTGGTTCCGTAGACCAACGCTCTATCCAATTGAGCTAATGGCGCAAAGATAAATTTTCCGCACCGCGCCTCTACGGCGACGCGACGGCGGTAATTAAGCAGACGATTACCTCGCTTCGCTTAATTTGCTATATGATTATAAACTTTATTCTCAAGTTTGTCAAATAATTTATAAACATTACCGAACAAAAATAAAAAATTTCGGAAATCCTTTAATTTTTTTTGACAAGTAAGCTTTTTTATGCTATGATTTATAGGCTATCAATAAAAACGTTAATTTTTTCAGCTATGGAGAAGTACCCAAGTGGCTGAAGGGGCTCCCCTGCTAAGGGAGTAGTACGGTTAAACGTAGCGCGGGTTCAAATCCCGCCTTCTCCGCCAAGTAAAACCTAAATCGAACCCATAAAGTTTGGTTTAGGTTTTTTTGTTTGCAAAAAGATAGTTTATATCTGTGTTTTTCGGTTGTGGTAATGCAACCGTTTTTCTTTTTTATGTTCGTATAGGCGTTGTTTTGTCCGTTGTTCCGTATCGTAAGCAGACGGCTTTATGCCGCGAAAGCCGTTTTACACGAGAAAGGAGTGTGTTAGGCTATTTGCCAAAAGGCAATACAAAAGCCCCTTTGGGGCGTTGTGGTTGGCTCTTTTACGCCTTTTACAACGCACTCCGCAGAGGCTCGTGTCAAACGGAACGTGGAATAAATCGTCTGCGTATAGGTTATACACGCATTATCAGTCTAAAATCTTTAAGTCCGTAATATTTCTTGTTTTGTATCACATACAGCATTTTTACGTTTTTATCGTAAAAAGAAAAACCCTGACTTTCGTCAAGGTTACTGTTATTTTCTAATTAGATTTTTATTTTCGTATACTATTTTGTAACGTGTTTTCAGTCCTGTTGCTCGCGACTTTGTTTGTAAAATTCCGTTATTCTTGAAAGTATGGTTTCAAAGAATAGTTTTTGTTCGCCGTCGGTCAAGCAAGATATATCCGGCTTGCCGACGGCTTCAACTTT
>CAZMOD010000022.1:0-31620 GCA_964567885.1 uncultured Christensenella sp. | reverse complement strand
GAAGTAAAGATATTTAAAAGAATTTTGCGTGTTAAAAAAGAAAGGCTCTCACTTTTTGTGAGGGCTTTTTTGCTACGCGGCTACGATTTTTTTACGGACGAAGCAAGCCCCGTCCGAAATTGATTGTAGCCGAACGCAGTTCGGCGTAGTCTTTGTATGATCTTCGCGGCTTCTTCGCACCCTCTCACCCGCTACGCGGGAGCTCCCCCAAGTGGGAGCCTTTCTATTTGCAAGCTTCCCCTTATTGACTAAGGAGAAGTGGCGCGCAGCGCGGAAAGGGATAAGAGGTTTGAGATTGTTACGAGATTGTTTTAGCGTTCACCATGCCCCGCGTAACACCCGCGAACAGTAATGTTTGAGATTGTTACGAGATTGTTTTAGCGTTCAACCCCTCCGTCAACTGCGTTGATACCTCGCCTTGCGATCAAAGGCGGCTTTATCTTGCAAGCCTCTCACTTGGGAAAGGTGGCGGCGTACGCCGACGGAGAGGGCCGTTTGCGCTGCCGCTAATCGCTACTTTTACCCTCTCACTCGCTAAACGACTATGTTTTTTTGCCGAGTAAGAAGTAAGGGGTAGTTTGTGGATAAAACGCGAAGTGTTTTGACAAAAGACGGTTTTATGGTAAAATATAATTAGTAAAAAAGTTAACTGCAAAAATCAACGAAAAACAAATAAAAAAATTCCAACGTGGAATTTGAATAAAAATCTACCCAAAAATTCAGTCGAATTAAATTTTACGAGGTAAAAAGGGCTTGCCCTTTTTGCGGTTGCCGAGTACGGGCAACCGCAAAAACTGCTTTAATAAAAAAAGAGAGAGAAAAACGGAGATAAATCGGCTTAAAATATGCGGGTTTTTCAAAAAGTGCCAATAATCGACCTATAGCCCGACTTTTTTAATTTCGACGATTGAAAAAACGGGTTTGGATTCGGACCTAAACGGCAATTCTCATAAAACGCAAATCGAAAATCGACGAAACTTGAATTTTGAGATTGACAAAAGGGTTTCGGTTGACTATATTAAAAGTGCAATCGCGATAATATCGACGGCTTGCAAAAGGGAGTAAACGGTGGAGAACGTCGTAGGAAAAAAGATAACTGAGTTTCGCAAAAAGAACAAAATGACGCAGCATGAGTTCGCGGACAAACTTTACGTTACCAACACTACGGTAAGTCGTTGGGAAACGGGGGCAACCATTCCCAGTGCCGAGCAACTTTTGTCTATTGCGGAATTGTTAGGGGAATCTATAGATTCTTTGATGGGAAAGGAAAGCCTTAAGTCGCAAGAAAAAGACGACGCGGCGGTACCCGAAAATTCAAACGCTGAAAACTCAAATACCGAAAAACGCGAAAGGATTTTAAGTCCCAAAGAACGCGAAAGGATTTTAATTTTCAAAGTCGCGGGGTTTTCGCTTCTCGGCGTGCTTGCGGTTTGTCTAATCGTTTTAACGGTGGTTTTCGTAAACCGTTATATAAAAAAGCAAGAAGAACTCGCTAAAGAAGAGGCTTTGTGGCAAAAAACCAAAAAGTTCGAAGCAGAGTGGGCGGATCTTCAAGCGATTAGTGCGTCGTTGGACTTTTTAGGAAACGTCGAAAACACCGAATACGCAAGCAACGGTCAGTGTATAGCACAGTTCGGAATCGAAAACAACACCGTTAACTTTGAAATTTATTCTTCCAAAGCCACGACCGCAAAAATGTATATTTCGGTGGTGTCCAAGTATAGCGAATACTCCGGCACCTACACCATAACGTTTTTCGACAGGGTTTGGAATTTATACGTTAATCCGACGGAACTCCAATTAGCTAATAAAGAATTTTTAAAAACCAACGCCATTTACGTATCGGCGGAAGAAGAAAAAACTTGGTATGCCTTCGTAGAAGTCCCCGTCGAGGTTCAACTTCAAGAAGGCGTAAACGTAATAAAGTTCGTAGTGCCCACGACCGGCAACGGCTATTACGGGCTTAACATGGATTATATAAGATTCGAAACGGACGCTGAACTTAAATGGAAGCCCGTAAAGGACAACAAAGTACGCCCCGCCGACAAAGAAGAATAAAAGAGTTTCCTTTTCGTGGGAAGGAGCGACTTAAAAAAGGTTTTTACGAACGTTTTTAGTAATACTAGTTTAAGAAGCGTTCGAAAAATATAAATGTATGGAGGTAAAAAATGAAAAAATCGTTTAATCTTAAAAAGATAGCGATGATTTGCTTGTGCGTAATTTGCGCCCTTTGCACCGTTTTCGGCGTAATCGGCCTAAACGCACTCCCTGTGAACGCAGACGAACACGTTCACGAATACGTAGAGGGCACTTGCTCTTGCGGAAGTTTAAAGATTGAGGTTGAAAGCGTAACTCCTAACGGTACTCCCGGCGACCTTGAACAAGGTTTCGTTTTCGATAAACCGACTGCTTCCGGCGGTAAGGTTATCGGTAACTGGATAAACGGCGACACTAACGTAACTTATACGTTTAAAGCGGAAAAAGACGGCTATGCAAGAGTCGGTATCGCGTTAGTAACCGGTTGGGGCGGCACGACTCTTATTACTAAGATTAACGGCGAAACGGTATCCTTCGTTGATACTTTCGAACCTTTTACCGATTGGGCTAACGGTTGGTATAATTTCAAACTTTATTACTTAGATACCGTGGCGGTAAGTGCCGGCGACAACACCATTTACATAGAGGCTAACCAAGGCAGTAACTTCAACTTCGACTATATCGTAGTAGACTTCGTTGACGACGCGGACGATACCCCCGTAACGCCCGCTGCAAACACCGTTGTTGACGGAACCAAGATCGAAATGGAAGACGGCGTCGTTGAAGGTACTCCTACCGATCCCGAAGGAACGTTAGTTTTCGATAAACCGACCGCGTCCGGCGGTAAAGTTATCGGCAACTGGGGTAAAGGCGACAATAAAGCTACTTACAAGTTCAATTTTGCCGAAGCACAAAAAGCTCAAATCGGTATCGCGTTAGTAACCGGTTGGGCGGGAACTCAACTTATCACGAAGATTAACGGTACCTCCGTTTCATTCGTAGACCAGTTCGAACCTTTTACCGATTGGGCTAACGGTTGGTATAATTTTAAGGTTTACTATCTCGAAGAAGTAGAATTCGTAAAAGGCGAAAATACTTTTTACGTAGAAGCGTACGAAGGATCTAACTTTAACTTCGACTACTTCGTATTCAAATTCTCGCCCGCGGTACACGCTTGTGAAAGCGCTTGCGATATTTGCGGTCTTTGCAAAGATTACGCTTGTGCCGAAGAAGTTTGCAAGGATAAATGCGAAGGTCACGTAGTAGACGGCGACCACACACACACTTACGTAAGCGGCAAATGCTCTTGCGGAAGTTTAAAGATTGAAGTTGAAAGCGTAACTCCTAACGGTACCCCCGGCGACCCTGAACAAGGTTTCGTTTTCGATAAACCGACTGCTTCCGGCGGTAAGGTTATCGGTAACTGGATAAACGGCGACACTAACGTAACTTATACGTTTAAAGCGGAAAAAGACGGCTATGCAAGAGTCGGTATCGCGTTAGTAACCGGTTGGGGCGGCACGACTCTTATTACTAAGATTAACGGCGAAACGGTATCCTTCGTTGATACTTTCGAACCTTTTACCGATTGGGCTAACGGTTGGTATAATTTCAAACTTTATTACTTAGATACCGTGGCGGTAAGTGCCGGCGACAACACCATTTACATAGAGGCTAACCAAGGCAGTAACTTCAACTTCGACTATATCGTAGTAGACTTCGTTGAAAAACCCGCTCATAAATGCAAACACGTATGCGAAACTTGCGGTAAGTGTCTTGATAGCGCTTGCGTAGAAGAAGTTTGCAAGGATAAATGTGCAGGTCATCACGTTCACGCTTTCAAAGGCGGCAGATGTGATTGCGGCGCGGCTCTTTTAGAAGCGGAAAACACCGATTACGAAAAGACTATCGAAAGTACCGACAGCAGCGGCGCGGGCGTTATTTTGGAAGAAACCGAACTTGCTTCCGGCGGCTGGTGCGTAGGTAACTGGGGTAAACAAGGCAACGCTATCGTTTGGAACTTCGACCTTAGCCAAGAAGCAACCGCTTCAATGGTATTATATATGGCGCCTTGCTCCGGACCTAAAAACTTCTCGGAAGTATTAAAACTTACCGTTAACGACGAAGAAGTAGCCCTCGTTAACGACGCGATGCACGGTATTCAAAACAGCGCTTGGTACGACTTTAAGCCTTTTGAAACCGTTTCCGTCGAATTACCTAAGGGCAAAGTAACCGTTAAACTCGAAATGAGGGGTAGCTCTTATTTCACCAACGTAGACTGCTTGGTAATCAATCTTCCCACCGACGTTACCTTAACCGAAAGAGACGGCGTGGCGCCTGAAATTTTCGATATCGAAATTAAATCTACCGATTTAACCGTCGGTAAGGAAATAGAATTCGGTTACACCGTAAGCGACAACACGTCGGCTGCGGACAAGATTACCGTCGTTGAAAAAGTTTACCTTAACTACAATAGGGATACCGAGGAAGAAATAACTTGCGCTAACGGCAAATTTACCCCGACTAAGGCGGGCAGATATACTATAGTAATCCTCGCGACCGACGAAGCGGGCAACACCGCAACCAAGACGAGAGCGGTTACCATCGAAGAAGGTTCCTCTTCTACCCCCGTAGATCCAGACACCCCCGTAGATCCCGACAAGCCCGTTGATTCCGATAGCGGCAGCTCTTCGTCCAACAAAAAATCTTGCGGCGGCGCGGTAGACTTTGGGTTCGTATTTATAGCGATTGCTATCGCGATGGTAGTTTTCTTCTTCAAAAAGAGAAAATTAAACTAAATAAACGCGAAAAATTTCTTTAGAAATTAAGCGTACTTTAAGCGGCGGCTTCATCGCTGCCGCTTTATTGTACGAAAAATAAGTAAAAAATTGGATTTTTTAGGAGAATAATATGAAAAGATTCCTTAAAACTTTATCGTCGTTAGCGGCTTGTTTGGCGATTATTATTTCGCTTTTTAGCCTAACTACGGTAAACGCCGCGACGCATACGCACGCTTTTGAAAACGGCAGATGCTCTTGTGGGGCTGCACTTTTAGAAGCAGAAAACACCAATTACGCAAATACTATCGAGAGCACCGATAGTGGCGGAACCGGCGTTATAATAGAAGAAACGGAACTTGCTTCCGGTAACTGGTGCGTAGGTAACTGGGGTAAACAAGGTAACTCCATCGTTTGGAGTTTCGAATTTAGTAAAGAGGCAGCGGCTTCTATGACGCTATATATGGCGTCGTGTTCGGAAGACAAAAAGTTTTCCGAAGTTTTAAAGTTTACCGTTAACGACGTAGTCGTTCCTCTTACCGACGACAACGTACCCGGCATAGTGGGTAGCGCTTGGTATGATTTTAAACCTTTTGAAACTGCAAGCGTAAACTTCCCTAAAGGGATAGTGGTAATAAAACTTGAAATGTTAGTAACCGGGTACTACTGCAACGTAGACTGCTTGGTAATCAATCTTCCCACCGACGTTACTTTAACCGAAGCCGACGGCGTAGCGCCTGAAATTTCCGATATCGAAATTAAATCCACCGATTTAACCCTCGGTAAGGAAATAGAATTCGGTTACACGGTAAAAGACAACGCTTCGGCTACAGACAAAATTAACGTAGTCGAAAAAGTATTCCTTAATTATAATAGAGATACCGAGGAAGAAGTTTCGTGCGCTAACGGTAAGTTTACGCCGACCAAAGGAGGTAGGTATACTATAGTGGTTACCGCAACCGACGAGGTTGGTAACGTTTCCACAAAAACGAGGGCTTTAACCGTAGAAGACGAAAGCGATACGCCCGTAACCCCCGACGATCCCGTAACGCCCGACGATCCCGCAACCCCCGACGGTCCTACGACTTCCGGCGGGAATAGCGGCAACGTAAAAGAGGACGATGAAAACGGCGGATTATTCTCCGCGATCGGTAATTGGGAACCCGTTGCCGGTTGGCCGTTAAAAGTTTTTGCTTGGAATACTATGTGGATACCTTTCGTTATCGTCGTAGTTTTAGCGGGCGGCGGATACTTTTTGGCAATTTGGCTTTTCGGGCGTATGAAGTTAACGGACGCCGAAAAAGAATACGTTGAAAAGTCGTCGAAGGAACTTAAAAAGGTAGATAGAAAAGTTAGAAAAGAGGAGTTAAACAAGCAATCGAAGAGAGTTAAAAGGTTGGTTTCTTGGAATATGACCACTAAATATATTTGGACCAGCGTAGTCGCTGTCGTTTTAGTGGTTTCTATGATAGCAACCCCCGTTTTAACCACCGCTATGCCTTATATTAAAGAGGCTTTATTCCCCACCAACGCTTTAGCCCCCGATAGCGAAGCGGCTAAACTTGCGATTGGCGAAGCAAAAGAAAACGTAGTGGAAATAGAATCCGAAGGTATCGTTTTACTTAAAAACGAAGAAGAAGACGGTGAGCCCGTTTTACCGCTCGATCCTACTTCCGCCAAAGATAAAAAGATAAATATATTCGGCTCTTCCGCTTTCGGTATGTTATACGGCGGCGGCGGTTCGGGCGTATTCGTAACCAACGCGGTATCTTACGGCAACGAACTTTTTGCAACCCGTTTAGAAGACGCTTTGGAAACCGAAGGATTCGAATACAACAAAAATCTTTACAACTTAGTTGCAAACTATTTTGAAAGTAAGACTTACAAAATCACTGAAACTTCTTACGATATTCAATGCCAAAACAACGTTTTCGGCGGCAACACGAAAGACGACAAGGGAAATATCTTAATCGACGAAACCAGATTCCCTTACGACAACGAACCGGAAGTTTCCGCTTACGAAGAAACTTACGGCGGTTTGGACGGAAAGACTTTGTTGGAAGACGCCAAAGCGTATTCGGATATCGCTTTATACGCGGTATCTCGCGCAGGCTCCGAGGACGGCGATTTAACTTATCAAAAAACTCGTCTAACCGACAGAGAAGTCGCGATGATAGACTTTTTAAAGGATAATTTCAAACGCGTTATAGTTTTAGTTAACTCTTCCAACACTATGGAATTAGGCGCTTTGGACGACGCCGGCGTCGACGCCGTACTTTGGATAGGACATCCGGGTTTAACCGGTAACACCGCCGTAGCACAAGTTATCGCGGGTAAGATAAATCCTTCCGGCAAAATGGTAGACACTTGGGTGTATAACGGACAAGACAACCCCGCAACTTTGATGTTCGGTATCGAAGGCACTATGTCTTACTCCAACAGAAGTACCGCTTATCAAGTTTACTACGAAGGCGTATACTTAGGGTATCGTTATTACGTAACGAGGGCTTTAACCGATCCTACTTATAAATACGAAGATCACGTTCAATGGTCTTTCGGCTACGGTTTAAGTTACACCACGTTTGAAAAGCATATAACCGAATGCGTTATCGATCCCGAAAGCGACAAAGTTTCCGTACAAGTCGCGGTTACCAATACGGGTGACGTAACGGGTAAGGAAGTCGTTCAAATTTACTTTAACGCGCCTTACACGGGAAAGGTTGAAAAGCCTTATTACGAATTAGCGGGATTTAGCAAAACCAACGATATAAAACCGGGCGATACTTATTACGCAAGGGTTGAGTTCGCGTTTAGCGATATGGCAAGTTGGTATTCCGCGTATAACGGCGGAACGGGCGCTTATTTGTTAGAGAAAGGCGATTACACTATTTCTCTTCGCGATAACGTTTGGGAGTTAGCAAAAGACGAAGATTTAGACGACGATTTCGTAAACGAACACGTATATAACTTAGTCGACGACAGGGCTATAACAACCGACCCCGTTACCGGAAACACCGTTACCACGAGATTTGCCGACATAGAATACGGTCCTAACGCCGAAAAAGTTACTTACCTTTCGCGTTCCGATTGGGCGGGTACTTTCCCCACTGCGGACAAGATTAACCGTACGGCTTCAAACGCGGTTAAAAACGCCTCCGTCATTAAGTCTTATTCCACCGACAATCTTATAAGCCAAAAAGACACTTCAGAATACATTCAAGGCACCGATTACGGTCTTAAACTTTCCGACTTTAAAGGCTTAGGTATCAACGATTCTTTGGAAGTTTACGGCGAAACGTACACTTGGGACGATTTAATAAACCAAATGACCGTTGAAGATATGTGTACTTTGGTCGACAGCCGCTTTATGGGTACCGTCAAAATCGAAAGCGTCGGCAAACCCGAAATGGGCGACGACGACGGACCTTCTTCGGTATCCATCTACGGCGTAGGTTATCCGTCCGAAGTAGTAGTCGCTTCCACTTGGAACCCCGATATGGGATACTTACTCGGTTACAGTTTAGGCAAAGAAGGCGCTTCGATGGGTATGAGCGGTTGGTACGCTCCCGGCCTTAATATGCACCGTTCTGCTGCCGGCGGAAGAAACTTCGAATATTATTCCGAAGATCCTTTGATTTCCGGTTTAATGGGCGCCGCAACCGTAAAGGGAGCCGCCAAATTCGGCATTTACACCTACATTAAACACTTCGTATTAAACGACCAAGAAACCGAAAGAAGAACCGTTCAAGTTTGGGCTAACGAGCAATCCATGCGTGAAATCTACTTGCGCGCTTTCGAAATCGCGATTAAAGAAGGCGGAAGCCTCGGGATTATGTCGAGCTTTAACTTCTTAGGCACCACTTGGGCGGGCGCAAGCAAAGCGCTTATGACGGACGTACTTCGTTCCGAATGGGGATTCGAGGGCGTGGCGGTTACCGACTGGGTAAACCCCGGCACTATGCCCGTTAACGCGGGTTTAAGGGCGGGTAACGATTTGTGGTTAGGTAAAAACACAAGTTATTCGGCTGGTTCCGCGTATAAAGAAACGCCCGACGACGTTCATTACCTACTAAGACAAGCGTGCAAACGTATTTTAGTTGCCGCGGCTAACAGTAACGCAGTTTGGACGGCGGAAGACTACAAAGCGGTCGGCATAGACAATCCGCCTAAGGTCAACCACGAGGCGTTAGAAGGTTATCATTAAAGCGATTAAGGGAACCCTTTTTTAAGGGTTCCCACAAAAAAACGAATAAAACAGGGGAGTTATTATGAATAAATTCAGTAAGATTTTAAGTTGTATTTTTGCAATTTTGTTGGTCGGCGTTTGTTTGGTCGGTTGCGGCGACGAAAAAGGTCACGACCCCACCCCCAAGCATAGTTGTCAAAGCGTTTGCCCCGATTGCGGCAAATGTTTAGATAAAGACTGTCAAGACGACGCTTGTACCTCTAAATGCCAAGGACACGAGGTTAAAGAGGAAACGAAAACTTACAAACTAAAAGTTATGTCGTTCAACTTAGACCAAGCGTGGGGCGGCGACGCTTCTAAAAGAAGAAAGGTTTTAAACGAGATTTTAGACGTTCTTCCCGACCTATTAGGCGTTCAAGAAGAAACGCCCGCTTGGAAGGAATTTTTGGAAGAGTCTTTGGAATCCGAAGGTTATAAACGCATAGGTTCGTTTAGGTCTACTTCTTCGTCGCATGCTTATTACGGAAACAGAGAGGCAAGCGCGATATACTATAACGTCGATAGATTTAAGTTAGAAGATTCCGGCACGTTTTGGTTATCCCCGACGCCCGACGTAGAAGGTTCGGTCGCGACCGCTTGGGATTCAGCCGCACTGTTCCCGCGCGTTTGCACGTACGTAGTGGTTAAAGACAAACGCTCGGGCGAGAAGTTTGCGTACTTTAACACGCACTTTAGTTACGAAGCGGAGGCATTAAGAAACGAAAGTGCGAAACTTATCGTTAAAAAAGTTGCGGAATTAGGCTTGCCCTCTTTCGTATCGGGCGATTTAAACTTTGCCTCTAACGAAGAAACCGACACTTACGCGGTATTTACCGAAGCGCTTGACGATTCGAGGACGATTGCTAAAGAAACCGAAACCTCAAACACTTTCCACGCTTACGGTTACGGCCCGGGTGAGGATTACGGAGAGAACACGACTAAAACCGTCCCTATCGACTATATCTTTTCGACTAAGGGAGACTTTACCGCTTTAAGTTTCGATATTTTAAAACAAACGGGAGCAAAAGGTAACGTTTCCGATTGGTATTCCGACCATTTCGCAATCGTGGCACTTTACGAATACTCGGTTAAAAAATAAGACGGCGAAAGGTAAAATTTTTACCAAAACCGCCGCTTAAAAAACTATTAAACTAAAAAAGGGCTTCGGTAAACTATAACGGTTTACCGAAGCCCTGATTTTTTCAAAAACCCCCGATAACAGGCTTATAGGCTGACTTTTAGGCGGTGGCAAAATTTCAGCCGAAGGCAGTCCTTTGGAACTCAAAAACGATTACGTCGGCGACTATATAACTCTATATGGTGCGGAAGAAGAAACGGTAAAAACGCTCGGGTACAAGTATGAAAAAATAAGGGACGCTTATCGTTTATCCGTTCCGAACGTTAAATCGGCAACCGACTTAATTATAAAATATCCCGAAATATTTACCTATTACGAAATCGTAAAAGGAAAAATGGACGACGTTTTCCTCGGAAAAAAGAAAAAATAAGAGAAAAGTCGGGCTATAAGCCCGTTATTGCAATATTTTTGCCTTTTAATTCAATAAAACAAATAAATAAATTCGGCGGGTTTTTAAAAATTATCATCGTTTTTTTGTACGCCGCCGTTTTACGCTTGACAATTTTTTATATTTAGGTGTATAATGCTACATATGTAGCACAACGGAAGTTGTTTTAGGAGGTAAAATTATGAGTAAATCTATTTGTGGCGCCGATTGCGACGCTTGTCAATCTAAGGCAACGTGCAAAGGGTGCGTTGAAACCAAAGGGTGTCCGTTTGGCAAACAGTGCTTCATCGGTAAATATATTTTGGATGGAGGCGTGGAAAACTACCGTGCTTTTAAGCAAGGTATAATAGATGAAATCAACGCGTTAAACGTTGACGGTATGGAAAAAGTTACCGAACTTTATCCGTTAGTAGGCAATTTCGTCAATTTAAGTTACGAACTCCCGAGCGGCGCGTTAGTTAAATTTTTAAAAGACGACGAAGTCTATCTCGGCGCGCAAGTAAAAAATCTTTTCGACGATAGCGGTAAAAATTGTTACGGGGTTATCGCAAGGGAAGGCTTTATTATCGTTTGCGAATACGGCGAAGGTTGTAAAAATCCTGAAATAGTCTTGTTTAAAAGAAGATAATTATTAAGATATTTTCAATCTGAAAATTACTATGAACGGGCTTAGTTTAACGGTGTATTTCGACGGGCAATTTTGGTGCGGATTGTTTGAAAAGTTTGACGGCATTATCTTTCCGTATGCAAAGTTGTTGTCGGTGCCGAACCTAAAGACGCCGAGGTTTTTAATTTTTTTCTTCGTCAATATAAATCCTTAAAATTTAGCCCGCAGGTTAAAACGGAAGTAAAAAGTACCGCCGTAAACCCAAAAAGACGTCTAAGAGAGGCTAAAAAACGAATGCAAACTTTCGGCGTAGGTACGAAATCCCGTCAAGCCCTTTCCGCTATGCGTGAAGTCTTAAAAAAAGAGCGGGTAACCAAAAGCAAGTAAGAACGTGAAGCCGAAGAGAGGCGTAAATATGAACTTCGTTGTAAAAAGCAAAAGGAAAAGCATAAAGGCAAATAAGGCGCCGCGGCGTGAGGATGATTTTATGAGCAAGTATCAACCACTTTGGAATTACGTAAAAGATAAGAACGAACCCGAGTTAACGCTTTCTTTTAAAGAAATCGAAAGTATCCTTGGTTTTTCGTTGGATCATTCCTTTTTGACTTATAAAAAGGAACTTTTTTCGTACGGTTTTAAAGTCGATAAAATCTCGATGAAACTACGAACCGTGATTTTTAGAAAAATCAAAAAAGATAAATTGGTCGTTTATATTCACGGAAAAGGCGGTAGCGCGAGCGAGGCGGAAAGGTATAAAGATTTGTTTTTAGATTGCGACGCTATAGGCTTAGAATATAAATCCCGAACGCCGTGGGACGCCGAAAAGGAGTTTTTAAAACTTTTCGATGAATTAAGCCGCGGATATACGTCGATAATTTTGGTTGCTAACAGCGTCGGCGCGTATTTTTCGATGCACGCGTTTAAAAGCGCGAAAATCGACGAAGCGTTTTTTATATCCCCCGTAGTCGATATGGAAACCTTAATTCTCAATATGATGCGCGCCGTAAACGTATCGGAAAAAGAACTCGAAGACAGAAAAACGATAGAAACGCCTTTCGGCGAAACGCTATCGTGGGAATATTTAAGTTACGTTCGAACTAACCCTATTACTTGGAACGTTCCGACCTACGTTTTATACGGTGCAAACGATAACCTGACGGACGAAAAAAAGATAAAAACGTTTTCCGAAAAATTTAAAGCCCGTCTTACGGTAATGGAAGGCGGCGAGCATTGGTTTCATACCGAAGAGCAATTAAATTTTTTAGATAAGTGGATTACGGAAAATTTAAAGCCCTAAATACAAATAGATAAATTATGGATGCGAATTTAAACGAGATAAAACAGTTTTTGGATAAAGACGGAAGATTGAAAGCGCTCTCCGCAAAAAACAAGAAATAATTGATTGCGCTTTGGTATTTGGCGGAAAAATTTTCGTCGAAAAAAGTTTATACCGAGGCGGAGATAAACGATTTGATAAATACTTGGACAATCTTTTACGATCCCGCGACTTTGCGGCGAGAACTTTTTAACCACGGGCTTTTAGATAGAACTCTTGATTGCTCCGTTTATAAAAAGCCCCGAAGCGTTACTTCGATAGAAGATTTCGTGTCGAAATACGTACAACCTAAAATCGTTTTTTATTACCAAACGAGGACTGCCGATAATATACTACGCAGTCCTTTTATTTTTGCAAATTACTCGATAACGGGCTTATAGGCGGACTTTTATGGTGAAAAACAGAAAAAGAGCGGCGAAAAATCGTCGCTCTTTAAATGAGGTTTAAAAATTAAAATGAGGTTTAAAAATTAAAATGAGGTGTGGTTATTATAATTAATGTTAATCTTCAGGAAGGGCTTCTTCTTGTTCTAAAATTTCCGTTTCGGCTTTGTCGGAAGCCTCTTCGTCTAAAACGACTACTTTAAGCTCGCTAACCTTTCGTTGACTGCAACGGGTTACGACTATATGCAAATGCTCGAAATCGAAAGAAGCGTTTCTTTTTGGCATATCGCCGAGTTTTTCAACCACCCAGCCGCCAACGGTTTGAGAATCGAAATCGTCGTCTTCGGCTTCTATCGAGAAAAGTTCGAAAAAGTCGCCGAGATCGGCGTTGGCGTCTACGCGGTAAGTATCGTCGGAAATCTTTTCAAAATATTCGACGACTTCGTCGTGTTCGTCCCAAATTTCGCCTACCAACTCTTCTAAAACGTCCTCTAAGGTAACGATGCCCAAAGTTCCGCCGTATTCGTCGACGACTACCGCCATATGTACCTTGGATTTTTGGAAGACTTTAAGTAGAGTTGAAATCTTCATATGTTCGGTTGCGATTGCAACCTTTTTAACTATGGACGCAACGCTTTTATCGCCTCTGTCTAAGGCGTTTAAAAAGTCTTTTTCGTGTACCATACCTATCGTATGGTCGATGCTGTCGGTGTAAACGGGTAGCCTCGAATATCCGTTTTTAAGGAAAACTCGTTTTATTTTTTCCATAGGCATATCTACGGAAACGGCTATTACGTTAACGCGGGGGATTAAAATTTCACCGACCTCGCAGTCGTGGAATTCTATCGCGTTGGAGATAAGTTCCGACTCGCTTTTATTTAAAGAGCCGTCCTCTCCCGCTTCTTCTACGATATTAAGAATTTCTTCTTCGGTAACGCCTTCGGTTTTTTGAAGATTGAAAACTTTTACCAACAATTTTTTAAGCCCCGTAAATATAATGCAAATAGGGAATAGCAAGTAGGTGAAAAATTTAATAAGTCCGCAAAAGTTTTCGGCAAAAGCCTCCGGCCTCTCCTTGGCGAGGGTTTTCGGCGTTATTTCACCGAAGATTAAAACGACGACGGTCGTAATAATCGTGGATAAAGTCGACGCCAAGCCTTCGTTACCCGTTAAAAGAGTCATGAACAATAAAGTCGCGATAGTAGACGCGGTAATGTTTACGATATTGTTGCCGACTAAAAGGGTGAATAAAATTCTATCGAAGTCTTCGGACAGTGCGAGGGCTTTTTCGGATTTTTTGCGTTGAGAAGGCGTTCTTCTATCGTCCTGCATACGGGTTTTAAGCCGAGAACGGTTTAAAGACGTGAAAGCGGTTTCGCTTGCAGAGAAGAAAGAGGATAGCAGTATCAGTACCGCAAGAACCAGAAGGTAAACTACTATTATACCGTCGGGTTCGGGGTACGGGTCAGGTTGTGCCATAAATTGGTTTTTAAAACTCCTTGTAAAAAATATAGTGCGATAATTGTAACATATTGCGCGAAAAAAGTAAACGGTTTTATGCGTTTTCGGTTAAGATATCGCAAAAATTCTCAAAAAATCGGCAAAATATACTTAAAAATAGTGGTTTTACGTTAATAATTACGCAAAAGCGCAAGCAATCCGCCTTTTTGTGCCAAACGTAAAAAGTTTCGCAAAAAGTAAAAAAGATATTGCGTCGATTGATAAAAAGTGGTATAATTTAATTAAGAAAAAGAAGAAGTTTTTTTACGACTTCGCTTAAAAGACGTTTTTTGATTTATACTTTGATAGTTTTAAGGTTATCGTTTCTCCGTATAAGCGGCTCCGCCTTTTTTTGACGACGGGTGAATTTTTATTTTTCTTCGTTCAGAGTCTTTTGGTGGCTTCTCTTGTCCCTTAGGATTTTTGGTTGCTTGGGCAACGCGCCTTTTCAAAACTATTTATTACGAAAAAAGCGATTCCCTTCGAGGCGCGCTTCGTGTTCGCCGAAAGAATTCACGATTATTTAAGATTCCGTAAATTAGTGGTTACCGTTGAGGTCGAATACGCGGGAGGAACTTTACGCGTTCGTTTTTTATATCCGTATAACGATTACGAATTATCTTATTTAAGAGTGGACGCGCCTATAACGGTAGGGTATATAGAAGAAAAGAACCGTTTCATAATCGTTGATTAAAATTTACTGAAAAGTTTACGGAAAAAGTGGCAAATCTTTAAAAAATAAGTGAAAACTAAGAAAAGGCGTTCATATTCTTGAAAAGTTTCGCGGTTTTTGCTATTATATATTTAGGAAATAACGAACGTACGCTTTTTTAGCGCGGTGAAAATATGATTGAAAGTGTTTTAGAAGAAATTAAAATTGCCGAAGCCAAGGCTTTAGTCGTAAGGACGGAAGCCGACGGTTACGCTTTGCAAAAAAACAAGGACGCGGAGGCACTTTCCGTTTCGTTAAGAAAAGAAGCCGAAGCCAAAATTAAAAGTTTGAAAAAAGCCCGCAAAGAGGCTTTGATTATAAAGGAAAGGGATTTGTACGACGGGGTAATAGCCGCTGCAAAAAAAGATTCCGACGCTTTATATAATTCTTTGTCGTCAAAAATTGACGTTTTGTCCGACGAAATCGTAGGGAAGGTTTTAAATGGCGATTGCTGAAATGTCGCGCATGAAACTTTTAGGCGTTAAAAGCGAGGAAGAAAAAATACTTAGCGCCCTTCATAAAACTTGTTCGGTACAAATAATATCGAACGGTAGAGCTCCGGAAGGTTTTTTAGATTCCGAGGGGTTTGTCGAAAAATTCGACAGACTAAATTTTGCGTGCGACTATTTATTTAATAACGTTAACCGAATATCTAAAGAGGTAAAGGGAGTAGAGCCCGTTAAAGAGGAAGTTTATCCCGTTACCTACGACGAATTCGTATCCGCCCTTTTACTTGAAGAAAAAATCGAACCTATAGTTTCTTCTATCTACGCTATACGCGACGCGGTAATAGAAAACAAGGCGGAACTGGTTAAGCTCAACAACGAAAAAGCCGCCTATAAGCCGTTTATCGGGCTAAAATCAAAGTTTTCGGCGTTTTCGGACACGCTGGAAGCAAGAACTTTTTTAGGAACGATTAAGACCGTGCAAGCGGAAAGTTTTTTAAGCGGCGATTATCCGTGTTCGGCGTTTATAGAAAGTGAGGACGACAACTTCGTCGTTCTTTCGGCGGTTTGCTTAAAACAAGACGAATCGCTAATTTCCGGCGTTTTGGCGGGTTTGGGATTCAACCGTACTAATTTTAACGGTGATTTTACCGCTAAAGATAAGTGCGAGGAGTTAACCTTTAAAATTAACGAGAAAGAGAACGAGCTCAAAAAACTCGACGAAGAACTTCTTTCCAAGCGCGATTACTTAAAGCAAATGAAAATTCTTCTCGACAGGTATTCTTTCGAGATAGAAAAAGCCAAAGACAAGGAGGGTTTTTCTTCCACCGACGGGACGTTTTTATTGGAAGCGTTTATTCCGACCGAAGCGACCGACAGGGTGGAAAAGGCTATAAGCGAGGCAACAGACAAAGTGTTTACCGAGTTTGCGATCGTTCCTAAAGATGAATTCGCACCGACGCTTATGAAAAACAAAAAACTCACCAAGCAGTTCGAATTTATAACCAATCTTTATTCTCCGCCCAAATACGGCACGATAGACCAAAACTTCGTAATGATGATATTTTTCAGTATTTTTATGGGATTTATCATGGCGGATATGGGGTACGGCGTAATGATGACGGTCGGCGGACTCATAATGGCTAAAAAGATAGGTCGCGACACGGGCACTAGACGGCTTTGCAATATCATTGCTTTCGGCGGAATTTTTACTTTCGTTTTCGGCGCGCTTTTCGATAGTTTTTTCGGTTACGGATTGCTTCGCGCGATAGGAATTTTAAGTCAACCTATAATGCCCGACGCTATAAACCACAAACTGAGTTTAGCGGGGATTTCGGTTCCGACGTTATTGCTTTTAAGCCTCGGTATGGGCGTCGTTCAAATAATAGCAAGTTTATTGATGAAAGCTGCTTCTTATTTTAGGGACGGAAAGATTTTAGACGGAATTTTCGAAGGCGTCGTGTGGGCTGCTTTTTTAGTAGGGCTCGTACTGTTAGTCGTGGACTTTGCCGGGCTTACGCAAGGCTTGGCGACGATTTCCGCCGTTATAATGGTTGTATCGGTCGCAATCGGCGCGCTTACCGCGGGACGGCACGAAAAAGGTTTCGGTAAGTTTTCAAAAGCCTTTTCGTCGGTATACGGACTGATTAACTATATGTCGGATATTTTGAGTTACGCAAGACTGTACGGTTTGATGCTTTCGGGCGCGCAAATAGCGACTATAGTAACCACGTTATCACTACCGCTTATGACGAACGTCGGCGGTTTTATAGGCGGAACGCTTATTCTTATAGTAGGGCATTTATTCAACCTTGCGATGGGGCTTTTGGGGGCGTATATACACGACTCTAGACTTCAATACATTGAGTTCTACGGAAGATTTTACGAAGGAGAAGGAGAACTTTTCCAACCCTTCGGTACTAAGTTCGACAATATTTATTTTGCGGACGCGCAAAAATAAAACTAAAAAGCCGAACGCTTAAAAAACGGCGATAATCGGCTTATAGACCAACTTTTTTAAATAATAAAGAAAAAATTATGATTGGAAACAATCGGAGGTAATAATTATGACAGGACAAACAATTGCTTTAATCGGTTTAGCGTTATGCGTTATCTTTTGCGGCGGCGGCAGTGCTATTGCTTTATGGCGTACCGGCTGCGCTTCCGCGGGCGTTTTAGCCGAAGACGGCAAAAAGTTCTCAAAAGTACTCGTTTTAGCGGTTCTTCCCGCAACGCAAGGTATTTACGGTTTCGTACTTGCTATTTTAAAAAGCAGTTTAATAACCGCCGAAATGACCGTTGCCGCCGGCTGGAGCGTATTCTTTGCCGTTCTTCCTTTGACGATAGTAGGTTTCATTTCCGCTATATTCCAAGGGCTTACTTCGGTTTCCGGTATTTTAGCGATTTCTAAAAACGAATCCATTTCCGGTAAACTTATTTTGTTCCCCGCGATGGTCGAAACTTACGCGATTTTAGCGCTCGTTATTTCCATAATGCTATAATAGATATGGACGGAAAAGACAAAATCATAGAAAAGATTTTAAGCGACGCGGATAACTATCGCTTAAACGTCTTAAATAAAGCGGACGATGATTACGCCCTTTTGGTCGGCGCCGTTAAAAAAGAAGTCGAAGAAGAATTAGTAAAAGAAGAAGCTTTTTTAAACGCGGAAGAATCGGAGGCTTTAAAAAGAAAAAAAGTCGTTGCTGATTTAGACGGAAAAAAACTTTATCTTTCTAAAAAAACCGAAGCGGTAAACCAAGTGTTTTTACGCGCTCTCGATAAACTTTGCAATCTTGAAAAGTCCGCCTATAAGCCCGTTATCTATCGTTTAATTAAAGAAAACGCGGCAAAAAACGCTACCGTCGTTTTATCTAAAGATTCCCCGCTATCCGCTAAGGAAGTTTTAGAGTTCGATATAGTAAAAGACTTGTCGCTGTCCGTACGGGAAAACGGGAATTTTCGCGGCGGAATAGTTATTGAAAGCAAAGTATCCGATATCAATTTAAGTTTTGAAGCGATAATCGGCGGACTAAAGGAAAAATACGAAACCGCGGTTGCCGAAAAACTTTTCGATTAAAACTCATTATGCAAAAAGATATTTTATTTATCGACGCGGTTTGCAAATCCCGCGAAAAGTTTTTGATAGGCTACGATAGGTATTTAAGACTTATCGACGCCGAAAACTATAACGAGGGTTTGAAACTTCTTCGGGAATACAATTTCGGCAAATCCGCCGCGGAAGGCGCCGATTTGTCGCAAATTATTTACGCCGAGGAAGAAGATTTAATCGCGTTTATTAAAGAGTACGCCCCCAAAGGCGGCGCGCAAAATTACTTTTTATTGCCCTACGATTTTTTAAACGCGGAGGCGCTTTTCAAATGCTCTAAATTAAGCCTTTCGGAGGATAGTAAATACCTTACTCACGAAGGACTTTTAAGTATTGACGAGATAAAAGACGCTGTAGCCGGCAAAAAATGCAAAATTCAAGAAGTTAACGAGGCTATAGAAGAAACCGAAAAACTTTTTAGTAAAAACGCTTTACCGACCGGCGCGCTTATCGACACCGTTTTTACGCGTAAACTTTACGCCGCCGTAAAACGGCTTACCACAGACGCCGAAGTTTTAAACTTTTTAGAAAGCGAAAAACTTTTTAAAAATATTTCGATAGCGTTAAGGTGCGAAAGCGCGGAAGAATACGAGGCTTTAAAAATACCTTCCAAAATACTTAAAAAGGAACAAGAAACGGCGCTTTTATCCAAAGACGAGGGTAAAATAGCGGAGGCTTTTAAAAACAGTCGGTATTTAGATTTCGTTAAAACGGCTTCGCAAAACGTCGGCAAACCGCTTGCCGAATACGAAAGGTTGGTTGACGGTTACGCATTAAACAAGTTAAAAGAAACTCGGTTTTTTAACGAAGGCACGAAACCTTATTTACTTTACGTTTCGTATAGAAAAGCCGATATTAAAAATGTAAGACTAATTTTATCGAGCCTAAAAAGCGGAATCGCGCGCGACGTCGTAAAGGGCAAACTGCGCGAAAGTTATTAATTAAGAGGAAGACGGCTATGACGGGAAAAATGGCTATTATCGGTAAGGGCGACGACGTTCTTGCCTTCAAAGCGGGCGGTGTGGACGCGTTTATCGCGGAAAACGCCGAAAAGGCGCGTGAAACGTTGCGAAAACTCGCGAAAGACTACGCCGTTATATTTATTACGGACGGTTTTTGCAGAGAACTTTCCGCTTATTTAAAACGTTTTAACGAATCGGCTTACCCCATAATCGTCCCCGTCCCCGACGGCGAAGGCGATTTCGGTATGGAACTATTACGCGGCGCTATGGAAGGCGCTTTAGGCGTTGACATATTATTCGGAAGAGAGGATAAATAAATGCAAGAAGGCAGAATCGTAAAGGTCGCGGGACCTTTAATCGTTGCTGAAAATATGGCGGACAGTAAAATGTTCGACGTCGTTAAGGTCGGTGAACTCGGTCTTATCGGCGAAATAATAGAACTCCGCGGGGATAAAGCCTCTATAGAGGTTTACGAAGAAACCGCGGGGCTTGGCGTTGGCGATAAAGTAATTTCCACGGGTTCGCCGTTGTCGGTTGAACTTGCGCCGGGACTTATCGAGGGGATTTTCGACGGGATTCAAAGACCGCTTAAAAAACTCGTCGATAAATACGGCGACAGAATTTCCCGCGGGATAGTTATCAACAATATCGACCACGATAAAAAGTGGGATTTTATTGCCACTAGTAAAGTCGGCGACACGGTGGAAGTCGGCGACGAGTTAGGCTTCGTTCAAGAAACCGCGGTCGTTCGTCACTCGGTTATGGTGCCGGAAGGTTGCGCCGGAAAAATTACGTCGATAAAAGAGGGTAGTTTTACCGTGTTAGAGCCCGTTGCCGTTATAGAAACCAAAGACGGCGACAAGGAAGTCCCTATGCTAAGAAAATGGCCGGTAAGACGGGCAAGAAAGTATAAAGAAAAACTTTCCCCCGAAATGCCTATGGTTACGGGACAAAGGGTTATAGATATGCTTTTTCCCATTACAAAAGGAGGATGCGCGGCGGTTCCCGGACCTTTCGGAAGCGGTAAGACGGTCGTTCAACATCAACTTGCAAAGTGGGCGGACGCCGAAATAATCGTTTACGTAGGCTGCGGCGAACGCGGTAACGAAATGACTGACGTTTTAAACGAATTCCCCGAACTTAAAGATCCGAAATCGGGCGAGCCTTTGATGAAAAGGACCGTTTTAATCGCAAATACTTCGGATATGCCGGTTGCCGCGAGAGAGGCTTCCATATATACGGGTATCACCATTGCCGAATACTTCCGCGATATGGGATATTCGGTCGCTATTATGGCGGACTCCACTTCACGTTGGGCGGAAGCGTTGCGTGAAATCAGCGGAAGATTAGAAGAAATGCCGGGCGACGAGGGTTATCCCGCGTATTTGTCTTCAAGACTTGCGGAATTCTACGAAAGGGCGGGTATCGTCAAGGTTTTAGGAAGTAAAGAAAAAATCGGTTCGGTAACGGCTATCGGCGCGGTTTCCCCCGCGGGCGGCGACTTATCCGAACCCGTCGCTCAAGCAACTTTGCGTATAGTAAAAGTTTTCTGGGGCTTATCGTCTTCACTTGCTTATAAAAGACACTTCCCCGCGATAGATTGGCTCGTAAGTTATTCTTTATACGCCGACAAAATGGCGGATTGGTATAAGGAAAACGTCGCGGCGGATTTTCCCGAACTTCGCGCGTTTACGATGAAGATTTTGCAAGAGGAAGCCGAACTCGACGAGATAGTAAGATTAGTCGGTATGGATTCGCTTTCTTATCGCGACCGCATTACTATGGAAACGGCTAAGATGATAAGAGAAGACTATTTGCATCAAAACGCCTTCCACGAAACCGACACTTACACCACCTTAGATAAACAATATAAAATGATAAAACTTATTCACGCGTTTTACGTTTACGCAAACCTTGCGGTGGATAGTTACGCGGAACTCGACGAAATTTTAGCCGTTCCGTCCATCGAAAAAATAGGCAGGGCTAAATACGTCGAAGAAAAAGACGCCGACACCTTGGACGACGTGCTTTCCGACCTTATTTCCGAACTCAAAGCGGTTGCCCGCGGAGGTAAAGAAGATGTATAAAGAGTATAAAACCATAAAAGAAGTCGTAGGACCTTTGATGCTCGTCGAGGGCGTGGAAGGGGTTAAGTACAACGAACTCGTCGAGATAACCCAAAAAGACGGCGAAGTCAGAATGGGTAAGGTTTTAGAGGTAAAAGACGACAAAGCCGTCGTTCAACTTTTCGAATCTTCCCACGGTCTTCAAATTTCCACCTCCAAAGCAAGATTTTTAGGAAGAAGCCAAGAACTCGGCGTTTCCGAAGATATGCTCGGCAGAGTTTTCGACGGTATGGGTAATCCTCGTGACGGAGGCGCTCCGATTATTCCTAAAAAGAAAATGGATATAAACGGCGAACCTATAAACCCCGCCGCGCGCGACTATCCCAACGAATTTATTCAAACGGGTATTTCTGCGATAGACGGGCTCAACACTTTGGTAAGAGGACAAAAACTTCCCGTATTTTCGATGAGCGGTTTAAATCACGCCGAACTCGCCGCACAAATTGCACGTCAAGCAAAAGTAAGATCGGGTGAAAAATTTGCGGTCGTTTTCGCCGCGGTCGGCATTACGTTTGAGGAAGCGGAATTTTTCATCAACGACTTTAGACGTACCGGCGCTATCGAAAGAACGGTATTGTTTACCAACTTAGCAAACGATCCCGCGGTAGAGCGTATAGCGACGCCGCGTATGGCGCTTACTTGCGCGGAATATTTAGCGTTTGACCTCGGTATGCACGTTTTGGTTATTATTACCGACATAACCAACTACGCAGAGGCTTTAAGAGAGGTTTCCGCCGCAAGAAAAGAAGTCCCCGGTCGTAGAGGCTATCCCGGTTATTTGTATACCGACCTTGCTACTTTGTACGAAAGGGCGGGTAGAATAAAAGGCAAGAAGGGTTCTATCACGCAAATTCCTATTTTAACTATGCCGGAAGACGATAAAACACACCCCATTCCAGACCTTACCGGTTACATCACCGAAGGGCAAATTATTTTGTCGAGGGAACTTTATAAAAGAGGCGTTAATCCGCCTATAGACGTACTTCCGTCGCTTTCTCGTCTTAAAGACAAGGGTATCGGCGACGGCAAAACGAGGGAAGACCACGCTGATACTATGAACCAACTTTTCTCGGCTTACGCAAAAGGAAAGGAAAGTAAGGAACTTGCCGCTATTTTAGGCGACGCCGCGCTTACCCCTACCGATAGACTTTACGCGGAATTTGCCGAAAAGTTTGAAAAGGAATACGTTTCGCAAGGAACTAATACCGACAGGTCTATAGAGGAAACTTTGGACATCGGTTGGAAACTTTTAAAGATTCTTCCCAAGTCCGAACTTAAGCGTATAAAAGAAAAGTATATCGAAAAATATTTAGCGGACTAATCTAAAAAGTCCGCCTATAAGCCCGTTATCGACGGTTTTTACGTTAAAAAACGGCTATATAATAATCAAAAAGGCAAGATATGGCAAGACTAAACGTTAATCCCACCCGTATGGAACTTAAAAAGTTGAAACAAAGGCTTTCTACGGCAAAAAGGGGACACAAACTATTAAAGGATAAGTCGGACGAGATGATTCGTCGCTTTTCCGTAATAATTAAAGAGAATAAGCGTTTACGTGAAGAAGCAACCGCTCTTTTAGCGGACGCGTTAAAACAATTTTCCGCCGCGCGCGCCCTTTTGGGGGACGCCGAAACGGAAAACGCTTTTAATATGCCTTCTACTTCGTTAAACCTAAAACTCGATACGGAAAGCGTTATGAACGTTTTGGTTCCTAAAATTACCGTCGAGGAAACTAAACGCGGCGGTATGCCTTATTCTTACGCGTTAATAACCAGCGAAGCCGATTATTCCGTTAAAAAAATCACCGAGGCAATCACCGTTTTGGTTCAACTTGCCGCGGTGGAAAAAAAGGTTCAGATGCTTGCCGACGAGATAGTAAGAAACAAACGCCGCGTTAACGCGCTCGAATATATAATGATTCCGCAACTTGAGGAAACCATTAAATACATCACGTCAAAACTCGGCGAAAACGAAAGAAGTTCTTTAACCCGTCTTATGAAGGTTAAAAGTATGATTAACGAAAGGCAATAATAATTATGGAAGTATTTTATAACAACGTAAGGAATATTTACGACTACACCATACAGTTTGCGATAATAGTAGTCGACTTGATTTGCGCGGGGATTATTTGTTTTACAATCATAAAATCCCTTATCAACTTATTTAAGCACAAGGAAGACATCCGCCTTGACGTTTCCGAGGGTATTTTGGTTGCGTTGGAATTCAAACTCGGCGGAGAGGTTTTAAGGACTTTAATCGTAAGGGACTTAAACGAACTTTTAATTTTGGGCATCGTAATAGTTTTAATGGCGGCGCTAACCGTGTTCGTTCAATGGGGTATCAAAAACGAAAAAAAGAACGCCGACGTTTTTAAAAGGGACGGCGTCGACTTCAAAAAAGTTCGCGATAGCATTAAAGCGGCAAAAAAAGAAGCGCAAGAAAACCGCTTGAACGGGAACGACGAGCCAACGTTTGATTTTACCGATTCTTCAAACGATAATCAATCTAACGACGCCGCGGAAAAATAATCCGCCGTCGTTTTGTTTTCAAATTTTAAATCGAAGATTTCTAAAGCAAATCAAAAAGTTAATATCAAAGAAAAAGGCGAGCCTAAAAGTCTCGCCTTTTCGCGTATTCAATTATAATAATTGCGGGTATCCCGACTTATAAAGACGGGTGTTTTTTTGTAAAAGAACGGAAAATCTTTTACCGCAACGGTTATTTTCTATCCGTTTTTTAGCGACAACGTATCGCCGTTAAATTCGATTTCGTCGGATATTAAATAAAGCGCGTATTCCAAACGGTCGATAATAGCGTCGCCGATACGGCTAAAGCCAAGTTGTTGCGCCAACAAGCGGAACAATCCGCTTTTTTTGGCGGTAACGTTCTCCCTAAGGACTTCTTTTATGCCGTTCGCCAATTCTTCAAGGGCAATATATTTAACTTCACGCACGACGTATGAATTCTCATCCGGAACGCGTAGCATAGGAATTTCTTTTTCTTGCCAATACAAGAATCCGTTTTTGTAAGTAATTTTATACGAAGAAGCGTTCCTGATTATCTTATTGAACTCGTTGCGCACGACGCTTGTTACCTTTTCTCTGCCGAAAAGGAAAGCGACGCGCTTTAAAAGCCATTCTTCCGCTATAGGAGATTCGAGTTCAACGATAGAGCGAATAACTTTTATTGCGTCGTAACCGCAACTTTCGGCTATTTTATATTCGTCCGCCGTTACGTATTTGGGAAATTCAAAGTGCTTGACGTCTGCAACTTCTTCAAAAGAAACGTTGCTTAAATAAGGCGCTTCTTTTTTAGGTTTTGCGTTTGAATTTTCAACGGCAAGTTTTGCCGCTTCCAATAAACGTTCTTTTTCTACGCGTTTGTTTCTAAACCAATCGGTAGACCAAACGCGGTAGAATTTCCACCCCATTTTTTCCAATATTTCTTGGCGCAGCCTATCTCGGTCGCGCGCGCCTTTCGAAGAGTGATACGTTGCTCCGTCGCATTCGATGGCAAGCAAATAATCGGACGTATTAGGGCGTTTTAACGCCAAATCAATCTTAAACGAAGAAGAGCCTACTTGTTTGTCGACGCTAAATCCGTTTTCTCTCAAGAACTCGCAAACTTCCGTTTCGAATTCGGAATCGCATTCCGCAAAAGGATTTACGGACGGGGAACGCTGTAAAGCGACTTCGCCGTTTTCCGCATAATCGAGATATTCCCTTAAAAGTCTTGCGCCGACGGACTGCGTTCTCGATAAATCGATATCGAAATAGCGCATGGACGATACGAGTTGAACGTTATATTTAGCCCGCGTTACGGCAACGTTTAATCGGCGCTCGCCGCCTTCGCGGTTTATCGGACCGAAATTTAGAAGCAGCCGTCCTTGTGCGTCTTTGCCGTAAGCAATACTGAAAATGATAGTATCCCTTTCATCGCCTTGTACAGTTTCCAAGTTTTTAACGAAAAACGGTTCGGGTTTGTCGGATTTAAAGAACGCTTCTTTCGACGGATCTAGTTGTCTGCGTTTTGATATAAGTTTGTCTATCAAGTTTTGTTGAGAGGCGCTGAAAGCAACCACGCCAAGACTTCTTTCGGGGTGTTTTTCTAAGTTTTCAAATACTAAATCAACGATTTTTTCGGCTTCGATTCGGTTTGTTTTAGTTTTTCGGTCAAAAGTACCGTCTACGTAGAAATAGTCGACGCCGATTCCTTTTTCGTCTTGCCGAGAAGAAGGGAAGGTGATTAAATCGCTATCGTAAAAGTTTTTGTTCGAGAAAGATATGAGCGACTCGAAACGACTTCTATAATGCCATTTTAATCGTTTTTGTGGAAACGCCGTCGCACAAATATCCAATATGGATTCAAAGTCGGTAACGTCGTCCGCTTCGTCGTCGCCGTCGTCTTGCGTGGTCGAACTGTTAAAGAAGTTGCTCGGCGGCATTTGTTTAGAGTCGCCTACGACGATAAGTTGCTTTCCTCGGTAAATAGCGCCGATAGCGTCTTGCGGGAATATTTGCGACGCTTCGTCGAAAACGACGACGTCGAACTTCATATCGGAGCTTAAAAAGGTGCTTACGCTAAGAGGGGACATCAAAAAGCACGGCTTTAAGGTTTGAGCGAGGTCGCCGATTTCTTCTAAAAGCAATCTTATACCTTTTTGCTTACGCTTCTTTTCGCCTTCTCTTAACAAAATAGCGACTGCGCTTCCTTGAGCAATCATATCTAAATTAGGTCTTAACGCGGATAGTTGCGCTTTGATTTTTGCTTTATTTATCTCGAAATTAAGTTGATCTTTCTTTTTGAAAAGTTTTACGGTTTCATCGTGCGGAATACGCGATAACGTAATCAAAACAGGGGATTCACGCAATATAGCGTCAACCCATTGCGTATAAAACGCTTTTTTATAGGCCGATAAAACGTCGCTCGTCTTTATTCTTTTTGCGATTGTATAGTCAACGTAAGCCCTTAACCCTAAGCGGCTAAGATTGTTTAACAGTTTTACGAATTCACACCAATTATCCAGTTTATCGATATCGTCTATACAACCTTGATACTTCTTTTCTATACGGACGAGGTCGGCGCGGCGAACGTCGTACTCGTCCACGTCGTATTTGGCGGCGACGCGTTTTTCCGTTTCTTCAAACTTGCAAAAAGACCGTTCAAAACAGTCGGAAAGCATTTCAAACTCTCGTTTTTTAGCCGCGAAGTCTTGGTTGTTTAAAGTTGTAAGTTTGGAAAATCCGACGCCTACGGAAAGAATCTTGCGAAGAACGTCAAGTTCAGCGAATAAACGCTCGAAATCCGTAAAAAATCCGTTGTACGCGTCACCGATTTTGGCGACGACTTTTTTCTCAAAAACACCAAACTCACGGGTTTTTTGTTGATAAACGCGTAAAGCGTCCGTCAAAGAAACCGCTTCTTTATATCGTACTTTCTTGCCGTTTTTTGCACAGAGTTTAAGTTCTTTTGCAAGACGTCCGTATTCAGCGCTAAATAATCGAGAAAAGAAACCGTCGAATTGCTTGGTTAACCTCTTGTGGATAGATTGACCGTCAAGGTTGTAGATATCCTCGTCAAATACGTCGTCAAGGATTTTTTTATTGCGTAAAATTTCTTTTGCTAAGACGTTCATCGCTTTTAGCGCAGCAAAAACGCTTTCAAGATTGGATGAGTTTAGCAATGCGGGTGCAATAAAACCGCTTGATTTTACGAGATTAAAGAAATCCCTTAGAGCGTACGCTTGTTCCAAGTTTTTGGCATAAACGGAATATTTTTCTTTTAGCGTGGCGTTTATCTCTTTTAGGTCGCCTAAAAGAGTTACGGAGTCTTTTAAGTCAAGTTTTAGTTGCGCGGTTGATTGATACGAAGAATCAACGCTGACGTATCCGTACCAAACGTTTTGGTGATAGTCGTAACCGACGGAGGGCGTGTATTCGACGTAACGATTTAACGCGATTTCCGCCTCGTTTACGTATTCTTCGCCACGGGTTTTGATTGAATCTACGATATACTCGAGGTCCGGGGCTTTTCGGCAAGCGGCAATTTCTTCGTATAAACCGTACAAAGACTTGTTTATCGTCGGATGAATTTTATGAAGTTCAAATGCGTATTCGTCAAGTGTTTTTTGTGCGCGTAATTTTTCTTCTATTTCTTTTTGCGCGCGGCAGGAAACCGCGCTTTTTTGTTTTTTCAGCGTGTGACACAATTCGTTTATCACGTCTTTTTTATTCGCTTTATGGCTATGCAATTCTAAACAAAATTCTTCAAGTCCGGCTTGTTTGAGTTTGCCGTAAACGACGTTTAAAGCGGCTAATTTTTCCGACACGAAAAGGACTTTTTTACCGTTTGCAAGACATTCGGCGATAACGTTCGTGATGGTTTGGCTTTTTCCCGTTCCCGGGGGACCTTGCAGTACGAAACTTTTTCCGCTACGCGCCATTTCGATCGCTTCTATTTGGCTTGAGTCCGCGTCTACGATGTTACGTAGTTGAGCGGGCGCGTCGCGGGAAGCGTTCTCATCGCTATTTTCGTCGTCGTTTTCCGATAAAGAACGGACGTCTTCTTCGCCGATTAGAGTAAGAACGCCTTTGTTTTGCAATATTTTTCCCGCGTTATCCTTTAAATCTTTGTACATATTGATTTTTAAGAAGGAAAAAATGCCGATTTTACATTCTTTAACGACCGTCCATCTAAGTCTTGAAACGAGGCGCTCGATTTTGTTTAAGTAATCATCGATATTCTCGTCGTCGTATTCGGGCAATTCCAAACCGTATTCGTTTTTAATTTTAAAGGAAAACGTCGGATTGACGATGATATCGCTATCCGTAATTTTGATATTATAAGGATCTACGACGGAATCGTTTTCTATAGAGATAGGCACGAGTAAAATAGGGGCGCGCATTGCGTATTGAGCGTTTTCATTTTCCGCCCACCTAATAAATCCGAACGCCATATACGCAATATTGACGCCCGTTTCTTCTATTGCCGTTTTTGCCTTTTTGCCAATATTACGCAATGCTTTTACAGGGTTTATAAAGGCGTTGTAAAGTAAAATTTGATTGTTCTTTTTAAGACGGCGTTCGTATGATTCGACGTAATCTTTTTTGGAAACGCGACCGTTGATATTTTCGTTTTCTCGCTCGTTTTTTAAAGAATTAACTTCTTCTAAAACCTCTAAATCTTCCTCATCGTCTAATTTCGCGTCGTAAACCTCTAAAATCGATAAATGTTCCGCTTTAGAAAAAAGCGTGGCAAAATCAGGAGATACGACTTCCACCGTTCCCGTTTTCGTGTCTTTAAAGTTTATTAGGTTGTTCCTTTTTCCCGTGTCAAGCAGTAAATCCGCCCATTTGTTTAATTTGTCGATACTCACAGTTGCAAATCCTTGGTATATCTTGCTTTTTCAAAACGCTTTAACTTCTTGTATTATATCATAGGTAACGTTATTTTTCAAGAAATTCGTTAGCGTTTAAAGATAATAATTTTTAGCAAACTAAAAGGAAGGGCGCGTTTGTACGGCGATTGTAACAAAAACTCTATGCAAAAAAAGAAAGCCATCCGTTTATAGGATGGCTATTCGATACCTTTTATCGTTGGACGACGAGTAGTTTTTCTCGCCGACCGAAACGGTGTTTTTGGATAAAAACACGCGATAACGGGCTTATAGGCGGACTTTTATTTGCGTTTCGTTCGTTTTTCCGTTTCGTGGAACGGGATTATTCGGATAGTTCCGGATTAGTTTGGTAAACGGCTCCGTCGTTTTCTAAGGTTACCCAAACTTCGGTTAGTTCGGCTAAGTTTATAGGGTTAGAAGTGTCGGCGAAGTTTCCCGTAAAGGAAACGCTTATCGAGTCGTCCAATTCGTCTTTGTAAAATCGTATTCCGGAAACCGAAGTAGGGACTTCTATCGTTTGCCAAGGATTACTGCTTGAAAAAATTAAAGTGCCGATTGCGGTAGAAGTTGAAGTCGTTCCGTTTTCAAATATCTCGTAATCTAAAGTCGTGCTTTCAAAAGGCGTAGGGCTTTTTACGTGAACGGTTAAGACGGGCGCCTTACAAAAGTCCCAATGTAGTTTAATTTCTACTTGTTGTTCGGCGTACGATATAAAATTCTCTCTTGCTTCTTCGCTTAAAGAATACGTTAGGTTGAAAGTTATATCTTCGTCGGTAAGTTCGGCTACGTAGCCTTCGGGAACGTTGCTTCCTTTTTTAACTAACGTATCGTTATTATACGTCGTTCCGTTTATCGTAGCGCTAATTATTATTTGTTCCGCTAAAGGGTGCGTTGATTCGGTTTTTTGGACTACTTCCACGTAAAACTTACCGTGGGTATACTCGTCGGCAGTTTGGTCTTCGTTATACGTTTGCTTTTTAAGCGTTATTAAAGTGGTTTGAGAAGGGGAATCGGGGTTAAAGTCTTCCATAGTTTCTTTTCCGCCTACGGTTAAGGAAATTATCTTGCCAAAACTTAAAGAAACCTCTTTGTTTTCTGCGTTTTTAGTATAAAGCGCGAAGGTTACCGTAAACGCTAAGAATATTAAGATTAAAGCCGTTATTCGTATTTTTTCTTTGGTATTCATGCGTTGCCTCCTTCACTAGGGGTATCCGTAGTAAAAGATACTTGAATCTTTCCGCCTATTTTATTTAATTCTTCAACGGAATATCTTGCTCCGTTCTCTTTTGCATTTAGGAAGATTTTTAAGCGATATTCGGTGGTAGCGGTTATTCCCGTTACCTTTAATTCTTTATCCGTAGCGTCAGTTCTCGAGTCTTTTAAAACGCCTTCGGTTTCGGTTGAAGTTACTTCGTAAAGTTGAAAAGAAAGGTCGTCAAGGGTTATTCCGCCATCGGGATTGTTATCTACCAATTTAACGACGAGAGTGGCGTTAACGGTCGCGGAGGCGGACTTTTGGACGTCCGCGGTGATGGAATAATAACTCGGCGTATCTTCGCTAAGGACGATATTTTCAACGGCTTGACTTTCGTTCAAAGAAAGGATTATGGCTTTGTCGGAAGTAAAAAAATGGCTGCCGCTTCCGTTAAAGAAAGAGGTAGCCGTTACCAACGCTATTCCGAGCAAAGACGCCGCCATGCCAAGCATAAGCAGTCGTTTTCTCGTACGTAAATTCACTATTAAATTCTCCTTCTACGTTTTTCTTTGGTATATATTTTCGTAAAAACAACCGGCTTGTCTTCTGTTCGTTGTAGTTACTTCATCCTTGATTTTTTAAACTCGCCGTTTATTTTTACCTTTTTACGTCTCGATTATAGCACCCCTAACCACACCTTAGCAAGCGTTTTTATTGCCCTTTTTCAACTTTTTTCCAAAATATTAAAAAATTTTTCTTTTTCACCTTGATTTTTCGGTTTTTTCGTCATAAATTACCCTTACAAAACTAAAAACCTAACCAAATCGCGCGTGCGCGTGTATCGTTTTTTAAGATGTGTAGTGGAGCAAAGACCGAGCGGGCGAAGGGGGTTTATTTAAAACGCCCTTTGCCCGCCGTCAATTTCTTCTTTTGTTTTTCTTGAAGTTTGTTCTTTCGTTGCTACAAAATTCTTCTTTCGTGTTTAAAAGTTTTATCTTTTGTTGCAAAATTATCGTTTTGTACTTCTTAATGTAAAATACTTCAAAGTTAAAAAACTTTGCAAGCAAGTTTTTAACTGCTTGTATTATATATTATAATTGACACAAAAGTCAATTATTTTTTAAATCTTTCATAAAAAAGACAAATTATTTATTGAAAAAGCACTTGCATAAGCAAGTGCCTGAGTGAAATATCCTTCGGAAGAAAGAAATGCTATATAAAATTCCTGTTCATAAAATGACAAAAAAAGTTGTATCTAAAAATACAACTATATATAATTATAC
>CAZMOD010000021.1:14593-32446 GCA_964567885.1 uncultured Christensenella sp. | reverse complement strand
GAAAGTCAAGGTTATTCCGGATGGCTCGTTAAACCTATCGAATCGGTAGGTAAGGCAAACAGACTTACCGTAGACGGCCCCGGTGAACCCGGTAACGGCGGTTACAAGGGCGGTACTTGGTTCCCTTGCGCGGTTTTAATTGCCGCTACTTGGAACAGAGATTTAGCAAAAGCCGAAGGCGTTGCTTACGGTAACCAATGCAAATTATTCGGTATCGGCGGCGCATACGCACCCGCTATGAACACTCACCGCTCTCCTTTCGGCGGAAGAAACTTCGAATACTACAGTGAAGACGGTTTCATCGCCGGCGAAATCGGCGGTAACGCGGTTTCCGGTATTCAATCCACCGGTACCAACGTTTACATTAAACACTACGCTTTAAACGACAACGATACCAACCGTAGCGGTAACTGCACTTGGGCTTCCGAACAAGCGATTCGTGAAATCTATTGCCGTCCGTTTGAAATCAGTTGCAAAAAGTATAAAGCCGACGGTATCATGGCATCCCTTAACCGTATAGGTAACGCTTGGGCTCACACCGGTTTCTACGTAGACATGACCAGAACCGAATGGGGCTGGGAAGGTATGCTTATAACCGACGGTGACGGCGGCGACGGCGACTGCTACAACAACCCGACTTTCTGGTTGATGGCGGAAGGCGCGATGCTTGCGCGCGGTACTTACGTAAACAACTCTCGTACCGTTGAAGCGTACGGTGACGGCGCTTACACGACCAATTACGGTCAATACAAACTTGCAAAAGTTGCTAAACACATTTTATATCAATACGCTTCCGCGTATCCTACTCCCGTCGTACCCAGTTACGGTTGGACGGTTGCTTGGATTATCGGCGACGTAGTATTAGTTGCCGCTGCGGCGTTAGTATTATATTTCACTATTTTGAAAAAGGAAAAGACTGCAGAATAATAAGGGAGGTTAAGAAATGAAAAAAGTAAAATCTGTCGTCGCGTTGATTTTATCTTTAGTCGTATCTGTTTGCGCCTTATCTATAATGGTTAGTTGCAAGGGCGATGAAGAAGATAAAAATCTTTTAGCACAACCCACGAACTTTACTTTCAACGAAGAAACCGGCGAATTCTCTTTCGACGGCGTTGAAAACGCAGGGTATTATTACGTACGTATTTTCGGTTATAATGAAATACAAGACGTAGACGATAATATCTATATCTCTACCAGCCAACGTCTTGCGGGCGGCGCGGGTAAAAAGTCCGGCAAAGTTGACGTAACGTCTTTAATATGCGGCGCTTACCGCGTAAAATGCCAAGTTTTCGCTCCGTCGGGAACCGATTTCGTCGCTCCCGCTCCCGTAACGAAGGTTATTTACAAACAACAAGGCGTAAAACTTATTACTCCTCAATTTAAATTGACCAGCAACGGTAATAAACTTACCATTAACGCGGACGAATACGTTTTTGCTTCTTGGATTAAGTATCAACAATTCCCTTGCTTGAAGTACGTCGTTAAAGATTCTAACGGTAACGTCGTTCAAGAAATCGCTCATTTAAAGAGCGACCTCGTTTACGATTTAAACTTAACCACCATGATGAATCTTTACGCTTTCACCGATTCCGCGACTAAGTCGCTCAACTTAACTCCGGGCACTTATAAAGTTCAAGCAATCGCTACTACTCCCACCAAGGACTCCAAGTATATAAGTGACGCCGATCTTTCCGAAGAAATTTCCATCACGCTTACCGCGGACGGAACCGCCGAAGCCAAGACTTCTAAATTCGACGAACCCACCAAGGCGAATTTCGGTACCGGCGGCGTAATCGGTAGTTCTTACGCTAAGGAAAACCCCGAAATTTTGGCTTACACCGGCAAGAGTATTTCCGTAGGCGACGGCTTTAAGCAAGACGCGTTTGCCGCTCCCGCAACTTTCGAACTTCCCGTTTCCACCAATTACTTCGGCACGATGACGGCAACCAAAGTCACCGCGGGTGAAGACGAAATCTTGAGATACACCATCGCTAACGAAAACGGTAAAGCGACCGGTAGCATCGTGTTTAAGGGTGAAGAAGTAACCGTTTCTATCGAAATCGAAGCAAAAGCGTATTTTGCTCATTATTCCGCGAATAAGATTACGGTAAGTTCTTCTTATAAACTCACCGCAAACGAAGACGGCACCTATAAAATCGAAGCCAAACAAGGCGGCGGTGGTTGGGGTCCCGGCGGCGGATTCCCCGGCGGCGGACCCGGCGGTCCCGGTTAATAAAACTTCTAAACGGTTTCAGCGGAAATTAAATTTTTCGCTAAAAAGCAAAGACTTAAGGAATATCCGAAAAACTAAATCGTAAAGAGTTTTCGTTTTTCATACTTTCCCACGTTTTTCACTTGGGCCGACGCGATTATTCGCGTCGGTCTTTTTGATTGTTTTTTCATTCCTGAGTCCGCCTCTACGAAGCGTTTTTCCAAGTCTACGGGCTTTTTTATTTTAGACATTTTATATATGCCTTTTCGGCGGGTTAAAAGGCTACGCCTTTTAAAACTTCTGAAACAGTCGACTATTTTTAATTGTTTCGAAAAAGACGGTTGCTATCATTGACAAAAGTTGCCGTTTGGTGTAAAATATAAAAGTATTGTAAAAAAATACGTAAAAAGGGAGTAAGTATGATAAAAATCGCTATCGTTGAAGATAACGAAAAAAGCGGTATTTTGATCGAGAAGTTCGTAGAGCGTTATTCCTCGGAGCACTGTGTTTGTTTAAAAACCAAGCGATACCTTAACGCTTTAAACTTCGTAAGCGAAAACGAGTTCGATTACGACGTCGTTTTGCTCGATATCGAAATGCCTCATATGAACGGTATGGACGCCGCAAAGTATATCCGCAAAAACGGTAACGACGCGCAAATTATTTTCGTTACCAATATGGCGCAGTACGCGGTGGAAGGATACGAAGTCAACGCCCTCGACTTCGTCGTAAAGCCCGTATCTTACTCAACCTTTTCTAAAAAGCTGGATAGGGCGGTTAAAAAGGTTGAAGAACTTTTAGACAGGTACGTAACGCTGTTTACGAAAGAAGGTTTTACAAAAGTTTACCTCGATAAAGTCAACTACGTCGAAGTAAAAGCGCATAGCATAATTTATCATACCGACGCCGCTAACTTCGAGGTGCGTTCCTCTATGAAACTAACCGAGGCGCTTTTAAAGGATAAAGGCTTCGCACGGTGCAATAATTGTTATTTAGTAAATTTAAATAACGTGTACGAAATCAGAAAAGACGACTTAAAAGTCGGGGAAGAATGGCTTCCTATTTCGCGCACGAAAAAGAAGGATTTTATGGCTTCGCTTACCGTATTTTTGGCGGGGGGGGGTGCTTAAATGAACGTAAAAATCGGCTTTCTATCGCTGTTTTTACAGATTTTGCTCTTCGGCTCCGCAATTCTTTTCCACGTCGAAAAGAAAGAAAATTTCTGGCTTAAATTCGTCGCTTGTACCGTTTTAGGGGGCGCGGCGTGCTTTTTCGTCGAGCAGTTATATTCCAATCCGCTGCTTTTTATGGTACCTTTCGTACTTGACGTAATTTTATTTTGGGTTTGTTATAAAGTAAACGTTTTCCAAGCGCTTTTCTTCGGCGTAATATGCTACGCTTTGCAAAACCTAACTTATAGCGTTCACACTCTTGTTAATAAAGTTTTTCCTTTCGTCGCGGGCGATTACGCGGAAATCTTGAACTGTCTGAGGGCGCAATTAAGAAGTTGGTTTTTGTACGTTGCTTTTCCTATTGTAAGTTACTTTTTGTTTGCAAGAAAAATGAAACTGACTTTGGTATTTAGCGTTAAGAATATTAAAGTCGACGTCTTTTGCGTAGTGGTTTTGTGTATCGTTTACTTCGTCAATATGCGGTGGAACGGTGCGGTCGGCGCTCAAGCCGACGTTTTGTTCAGGATATTAATGATAATTTGCATCGCGTCTTCCATTTGGATGGTGTTAGGGTTTGCGCAAGAAGCCGAACTTCAACGCCAAAACGAGGCGATAGAACAACTTTTACGGCGCGAACAAAGTCTTTATAAACTTTCCAAAGAAGCAATCGACACTATCAACAGAAAGTGCCACGACCTAAAGCACACCGTCAACGCCGTCAAAGCGGGCGGGGTTGTTCCGGAAGAAGATGTTAAAGAAATTGAGGAAGCACTTCGTCAATACGACGGGTTTATCCGAACGGGCAATAAGGATTTAGATATAGTTATTGCTGAAAAATACCTAAGATGCGTAGAGGACGATATTACGTTAAGCTGCATTATCGACGGCAAGCGTTTAAGTTTTATGTCCCCGGGTGACGTGTATTCGCTATTCGGCAACCTTTTAGACAACGCTATAGAATATTTAGAAACCGTCAAAGACGCGGAAAACCGTCTTATAAGCGTAAACGTGCAGGCGCGTAATAAATTCGTTACAGTGCACGTAGAAAACTATTGCAAAGCCGACACCGTATTTTCGGGCGGATTACCGCTTACCGATAAAGCCGATAAAGAAAGGCACGGCTACGGCACTTTAAGCATTAAACACGTCGTTGAAAAGTACGGCGGAACTACCGTATTTTTACGCGAAGGGGATACGTTTAGCGCAAATATTGCAATCCCACTATAAACTAAAATAAACCGCCTATAAGCCGATAATCGACCTATAGGCGGACTTTTTTAATTAAGTTTGTATAGATTTAATTAAGTTTGGTTATAGATATTTGCACTGCGGGACGGATTTCGCCGCCGCTACCGTTTAAAAACGGCGCGAGGTTTATAGAAGCGTCGGAAGCGTTTACGACGGCGTATTTATAGTTAACGCTTTCAGCGTTTATAACCCCATAGCCGACGAAAGGTATATTTTTATCGCTATCAACCCTCGATAAATATCCGTAAATTACGCCGCCTTCGTCGTTAAGCGTAAGGGTTACGGTGCTTGCAGTAGGCGTTAACGCGGTGTCGAGTTGCACCGTAAATACGGCAAAATACACGCCTTCTTCGGTTATCGTAAAGGTATTATCGCCGTTTACGGTTACGAAGTTCCCTCCGTCTTTAAGTTCGGTATTTAACGGTAGATAGCCGTTTTGCAAAACCTCGGTCGAGGCGTTTAATGCGACACTATTCACCGTTTCTACGGTGGAAGTTAAAATCGCGGTGGAATTTGAGACGCTTCCGTCTAAGCCCGCCGCTCCCGTAGCGCCCGTATATCCTCGCGGTCCGCGCGGACCTATTATTGGAGGAATAGGCCTAACGGTTCCGTTGTTTCCGCATCTGCATCCGCATCTATTGCCGACGTAGCCGCCGTTTCGTTCGTTTATATCGACGCGGTTTTCGTTGGCGTTACGGCTTTCAACGCCGTTATTTTCGTTAGCGTTACTGCGGCAGGGACAGTTCGGATTACAACTAAAAAGATTGGAAAAATCAAACATGGTTCACCTTTGTTTTAAAATACTCACTTTAATATACGTAAAAGCGACTTTTTTGGTTAATTTTGGCGGCGGCGGATATTTTTACGCGATACGCTTGAAATTTTCCGCCGTTTTTGTTATACTTATTTCAAAGGAAATTTATTATGTTAACTTACTGTTATTTGGAAAAAGGAAAATTCGGTTTTACGGAAAAACCCGCGCCGACTATAATCGAGGAGACGGACGCTATAGTAAAAATTACTTTGGCAAGCATTTGTACGAGCGATCTTCATATAAAACACGGAAGCGTTCCGCGCGCTAAAGTCGGCGTTACGGTCGGGCACGAAGCGGTCGGAGTCGTCGAAGAAGTAGGTAAAAAGGTTACCAAATTTAAAAAAGGGGATAGAGTAACTATAAACGTTGAAACTTTTTGCGGCGAGTGCTTTTTTTGTAAAAAAGGCTTCGTAAACAACTGTACCGACCGTAACGGCGGTTGGGCGCTCGGTTGCCGCATAGACGGGCTTCAAGCCGAATACGCGCGTATTCCGTTTGCCGAAACGGGGCTTAATCTAATTCCGGACGGGGTAAGCGATCGTCAAGCGCTATTTACCGGCGATATTTTAGCCACCGGCTTTTGGGCGGCGAAGATATCCGGAATTACCGATAGCGACACCGTCTTGATAATCGGCGGAGGACCTACGGGAATATGCACGCTTTCTTGCGTTCTTTTGAAAAATCCTAAAAAGGTAATCGTTTGCGAAAAGGACGAAGGGCGCGTTAAATTTATCAACGAAAATTATCCTTCGGTTTTGACCGTAAGACCGGAAGATTGTTTGGACTTCGCGTTAAAAAATAGCGAACACGGCGGTGCCGACGTCGTTATGGAAGTAGCGGGCGGTAAGGATACGTTTTCGTTAGCGTATAAATGCGCGCGGCCTAACGCGACGGTCGTAGTAGTTGCGCTGTACGACGAGGCTCAAATTTTGCCTTTGCCCGATATGTACGGTAAAAATCTTACTTTTAAAACGGGCGGCGTCGACGGTTGCGATTGCGACGAAATTTTAAAACTTATAAAAGACGGAAAAATTAACTGCGAGGCGTTAATCACGCATACCTATCCGCTTACTAAAATCGACGAGGCTTATAAAGTTTTCGAGGCAAAAACGGGCGGTGTCATAAAAGTAGCCGTCGATTGCCAAAAGTAGCGATAACGGGCTTATAGCACAACTTTTTCATTAAAAACAACACGCGCTAATAGTCGTTTTTGCGTATGAGTGATTTCGTAAGGCGCAACACCCCGCAGGAATATCGTTTAAGAGGAAACGTTTGCGTGCAACTTTATTTGTATAAAACGCGATAAAAGAAGGTATCGTTGAAAAACGTTCCTTGCCGTCGCAAAAATTTTCAAAAAGAAATAAAAAAACGTTAAGGCGGGGTGAAAATTCTTGACAAGGCGCCTCGTTTAATGCTATTATAACATACGAAAAGGGCGGAAATACGCCGCTTATCGATTGAAAAAGGAAAATATTATGCAAAAATCGTACGCTCAAGTTAAAAAGTTTTATTATTATTTTTACGGAGTCTTAGTTAAATAATTAACTACGATATTTTTTGCGTTACGAAAAAAGGCTTATCGTAGAACGATAAGTCTTTTTCTTTTTATTTTTCCATTCGATTTTCTTTATTTTTTATTCAATTTGAAATAATTTTAAGGAGCAACCCTTTATGAAAAAATTATTAACCGTTTTGACGGCACTTGTTTTAACGCTCGTAACCGCGATATCTTTCGCCGGTTGCAAAAATTCGGGTATAAAAATCAATCCCGATAAAGAAGAATACCTCGTGGGTATTTGTCAACTCGTACGGCACGACGCCTTAGACGCCGCGACCAAAGGTTTTATGGACGCTTTGAAAGAAGAACTTGAAAAAGAAGGTAGGTCGGTAAAATTCGACGAGCAAAACGCTCAAGGCGATCCGAATATTTGTGCTACGATAATGAATTCTTTCGTCTCTAAGGACGTCGATTTGATTATGGCAAACGCCACGGCGTCGCTTCAAGCGGCGTACAACGCGACGGAAACTATTCCTATTTTAGCAACGTCGATAACAGAATACGGCGTAGCGCTCGGCATCGACAATTTTAACGGCGTGGTCGGCGGAAACGTTTCGGGGACGAGTGATTTGGCTCCTTTAAACGAACAAGCCGAAATGCTTGTAAAACTGCTTCCCGCTGCCCAAAAGATCGGTATTTTATATTGCTCTGCCGAACCTAATTCGAAATATCAAGCAACCGAAGTCACTAAGTATTTGACCGCGGCGGGTAAAACCGTAAAAGAATACTCTTTTAGCGACACCACCGACGTACGCACTATCGTATCGGCTGCGGTAGGTGAAGTCGATTGTTTGTATATTCCTACCGACAATACCGCGGCTTCTTGCGGCGAACTTATCGACAGTATATGTTCGGTAAACGATATTCCGGTTTTTGCGGGTGAGGAAGGTATTTGCAAAGGATGCGGTTTTGCTACTTTATCCATAAGTTACTACAATTTAGGCGTTGAAACGGGTAAAATGGCGGCTAAGGTTTTATTAGGAAAAGAAGATATTTCCAAAATGCAAATAAGTTACGACCAAAATCCCTCTAAAAAATATCATAAAACACGTTGTGAAGCTTTAGGTATCGTTATCCCCGAAAACGAAGGTTACGTTGCAATCGAGGAATAACGAGGAATAATAAAACGCTTTTAATTACAAAGCGAATTTAAAAATAAAATCATCAATTAAAACGAAGGACTTTACTTATGGTTACTATCATCAACGCTTTGCCGGGCGCCGTTGCGCAAGGGCTTATATGGGGCGTAATGGCAATCGGACTTTTCATTTCCTACAAAATACTCGACTTTGCCGACCTTACCGTCGACGGAAGCATTTGCACGGGCGCTTGCGTACTCGTTATTTTAGTAACGGCGGGCGTAAACGTTTACGTCGCGATGGCGTTATCTTTCGTTGCAGGGCTTTTAACGGGGCTCGTTACCGGTGTTTTTCATACGTTAATGGGTATTCCGCCGATACTTTCGGGCATACTTACGCAACTGATATTATGGTCGGTAAATCTAAAAATTTTGGGACAAGCCAATGTAGCGTTGCCGTCTAGAAATTACGATTTGATTATATCTTCACGCGATAATTTGACGGCGATAATCGTGCTAGTTATTATAACCGTTTTGCTTATCGGTGTTTTGTATTGGTTTTTCGGCACTGAAAGAGGAAGTTCCATAAGGGCGACCGGTTGTAACGAAAACATGGCGCGCGCACAAGGCATAAACGTTAAAGCCAACAAGATAGTAGCGTTAATGCTATCCAACGGAATAGTTGCGCTATCGGGCGCGCTACTTGCTCAATATCAAGGTTTTGCGGACATCAATATGGGGCGCGGCGCGATAGTCGTAGGGCTTGCCGCGATAATAATTGGCGTTTCGGTGTTTGCAAAATTCAAAAATTTTGCGTTAAAACTTTTGTCGGTGGCGATAGGCGGCGTAATTTATTACTTAGTGTACCAAGTAGTCATCGCTTTGGGATTAAATACAGACTTGTTAAAAATGCTTTCGGCGATAGTCGTTGCGATATTCTTAGCCGTACCTTATTGGAAAAAACAATGGTTTTCCAAAAGAAAAATAAAAGGGGGCAAGAAAAATGCTTGAACTTAGTAACGTAAGTAAAATATTCAACGGCGGAACGGTAAACGAAAAAGTCGCGTTAAACCGTCTTAATTTACAACTCGAAGAAGGCGACTTCGTTACCGTAATCGGCGGCAACGGCGCGGGTAAATCGACGATGATGAATATCGTTTCCGGCGCTATGCAACCGGACGAGGGAAGCGTTATCTTGGGCGGCGTAGACGTTACCAAGATAAGCGAACATAAACGCGCCAAGTATTTAGGAAGAGTTTTCCAAGATCCCGTAATGGGGACTGCTTCCGATATGCAAATAGAGGAAAATTTAGCCCTTGCCGCAAGAAGAGGCAAAGTTCGCGGCTTAGGTTGGGGAATTACTAAAACCGAACGCGAAACGTACCGTCAAATGCTTGCCGAAATGGATTTAGGTTTAGAGGATAGGCTTACCACCAAAGTTAAACTTTTGTCGGGCGGACAACGCCAAGCCTTGACGCTTTTAATGGCTACGATGAATCGCCCTAAACTTTTACTTTTGGACGAACATACCGCGGCGTTAGATCCGAAAACGTCGGCGAAAGTGCTTGCTATAACAAAAAAAATAGTGGAAGAAAACAACCTTACCACGCTTATGATTACGCATAATATGGCGGACGCGATTGCTTACGGCAATAGGCTCGTTATGCTTCACGAAGGCAAAATCATTTACGACGCTAAAGGCGAAGAAAAGAAAAACCTTACCGTCAAATCGCTATTAGAAAAATTCGAAACGGCGGAGGGAGATTTCGTCCCGAGCGACAAATTGGTTTTAGGTTGATTTTGCATGCAAAAAAAAGGCTCTCGTCGGGAGCCTTTTTTGCAAGGTTTCTTTCCATAAAAAAAACGAAAGGCTTTCTTTTGATCGGATTAGGGAGGCTTTTTTTAACGATTATTCGTAGCGGTTGCGGACGGCTTTTAATGGCGTTCGAGGACGGTTTTGAATGTAAAAAAGAGGAAAATCCACAAAAAATAAAAAAAACAAATTTTTCACAAAAATTTTTCGGTTTTTTCCTTAAAACCGCTTGCGTTGACAGGGGGTTTTAAGGTATACTTTGATTAGCCGATTCAATTAGAGGCTATGGAGAGTAGCGCATGAGAGTATTTAACGAGAAACAACACAACGAAAAGAAAATCGAATTAATGGAAAAATGTTACGAATGCTACGCGGAATACGGCTTCGGCAACGCTAACATTAAAGACCTTGGTAAGGCTTGCGGACTTGCTTCCGGCAGTTTGTACACCTACTTTAAAGATTTGGACGAATTAGTTATTTTGTCTACCGAACATTGTATGAGTAAGGTTGAGGACGAATTTATGGCTTTGGCGCCGAAGGATCCTCACGATATCATGAGATTTTTAGACGAAGTTCCTTATTGGACGAAGGAAAATCACGGTAAAAAATACAGACTCATGTATCAAATTTATACTAACCCCAAATACATCGAACACGGCAAAAAGTTTTTCGACGGCGTAAACAAAAGATATACCGAGTACGCAAAACTTTTAGAACCTAAAATCGGTATACCGCATACGGTAATAGTATCTTTAATATTTATATTCGTAAGGGCTTGCGTACACTTCGCGATGTTCGAGGACGAGTATTATTTAAAGTCCCAAATAGAAATTATAAAGACGAGTTTGAGACATCTTTCACACGTCGTGTAAATAAATAATAAAAGCGTAAAAACACGCCTATAAGCTCGTTATCGACAAAAAATCAGTTTACTATACGCTAAAAAGCGCGAATTTGATATTCTTTTTACGATGCCGAAAAAGGCTCCCCGTCGGGGAGCCTTGCGGTAAACTAATAGGCGTCTAATTTTGATTTTTTAGGCTAATACTTTTTTAAATTTATCGTTTTTGAAAATTTTTCGAAAATTTTCATCGATTTTTTTACTTTAAAAATTGATTAAAAAGTCGGTTAATTTTTTCGCCGACGAACAATTGTAGAAATCCAAGTCGCTATATTTTACTCGTTACAAAGTTTTTGGCGGCAGGAAACTAATAGTATTTTAAACAGTTCAAATTTAGCGGTCGAGGTAAAAAGAGCGGTATAAAAACGTAAAAAGCAAAAGAAAAAACGAAAACGCTTTTATCGTTTATACTGTTTATCACCGTTTAAAAATAAAATCTTAATAAGGAGATTTGAAATGAAAGTACGACTTCAAACGACTTTTAAAGCCGTGGCTATTTTAGCGCTTTCGGCGCTACTTTGCATAGTGGGCGCGTTTTTAGTTCCCGAAACGCCGTTTTTAGCGGCGGCTGACGGAGTAACTTTTACCGCGGTCGACGGCTTTAACGCCGGTGGCGATAAGGTTAACGAGGGCTACGAAAAAGCGCTTGACGGCAAAAAAACGCAATATAATTTCAGTAAATGGTGCGCCGAAATTGCCGAACAGCCGTATATCGTCATCAAAGCGTCTGAAACGGTAATTCTTACGGGTTACACCTTCACGGTCGGCAACGACAACGCCGATCCGACTAAAGGCGCGGGCAGAAACCCTAAAGACTGGACGCTTGAAGGTAGTAACGATTTTAACGAAACCACTAAAACGGGTACTTGGACTAATATCGTAACGGTTACCAACGATACTACGATGGAAGATATCAACTATAAAGATTATTCTTTTACGGTATCCGGAAATCAAACTCCTTATCAATATTATAAATTTAAAATTACCGCGGTAAGAAGCAAGAGCGCAACGCTTATGCAACTAAGCGAAATCGCCCTTAGTTACACCATGCCGCCGGAACCCGCGCCCGTTATAACTCCGTTAGACGGCACTATCGGTCATAGCGGCGAGGGATACGCTAATCTTTTCGACGGAAAGTACGAGCAATCTAATTTTAGCAAGTGGTGTTTGCAAGGCGGGACCTCTTTCCTCGTTTTCAAAGTCGAAACGACTAAATATCTTGCGGGATATTCCTTCGTAACGGGCAACGATAACCAACAAAACACCGGAAGAAACCCTAAATCTTGGGTTTTATACGGCGCCAACGATTACGACGAAACGAACAAAACGGGCGGTACTTGGACGGCGATTCACACCGTAACCGACGACACGGTTATGCAAGACGTTAACTACACAAAGTACGACTACGATTTGCATACGCCCGTTGACTATACTTATTATAAGTTGGAAATATCGGCCAACCATGGTTCCGACGTAACTCAACTTGCCGAACTTTTATTAACGTTTAGCGACTGCTTGCATAATTGGCAGGTATTTGGGGTAGAAGGGAGAACTTGTACTTCGGTTTCCAAGACAATATACGTTTGCAGTTATTGTTCGGAAGAAAAAACCGTTTACGGCACCGACTACGCGTACCACAACGTTGACGAAGACTTTAAGTGCAAAAATTGCGGCGTAACCTTCGTTAAGACGGTAGGCGGATTTATAGTTTCGGGCGCACAAGAAAACCGCGACTATATCTTTTCCGACAACGAACTTAAAATATTGACGGGCGCAAAGATTACTATCGAAAACGCCGACAAAACCGCTTCAACGGACAGCCGAATTTACGTTCAATCGGGCGTAAGTGCCGATATAGTTTTGGCGGGCGTTAATATCGTTTCCGGTGGCACGGCTTTCAAAATTGCCGACAACAGCACGGGCGACGTCACCGTCGCGTTAAAAGACGGAACGGTTAACACTTTGCAAAGCGGTAAGGATTGTGCGGGGCTACAAAAAAACGGGCTTCAAGGCAGTTTAACTATAAACGGCAATACCGGTAAACTTATTGCAACGGGCGGTAGCGACGGAGCGGGTATCGGTACGAGTAATATTACCGCCGGTCCTAAATTTGCCAACTTAACTATAAACGGCGGTATTATAATCGCAACCGGCGGAGATTACGCCGCGGGTATCGGTTGCGGCGGCGGTTACGACTTAGGTAATTTCGAACACACTTACGCCGAAGCAAATAATATAACGATAAACGGCGGTTTGATAATTGCGAAAGGTCAGAGGTTTTCCGCCGGTATCGGCGGAGGTTATTCTCGTCCGGGATCCAGCGTTGAAAATATAGTAATATCCGGCGGCAGCGTAAAAGCAACCCACGGAACGCAGGCAAAATTCGACATTGGGCAAGGCGGCGAACTTGACGGTGAACAGTTGGTCCCCGTCAAAGCGTTACAAATCGTCAACGGCGACGGTGAAAACGTTTATTTCCTTACGATTTCTAACCCGAGCGGTGAAGACGTTTACGTCGACGGCGTAAAACAAAATTACGCAAACCACAGCGTTGCCGACGCAACGGACACCAATCTTTATCTCTATTTGACGTGTGAAGATCACGTTATAAAAATCGGCGACGCAGAAACCACTTATCATTGCAACGAAGGTAGTTTTATCGTTTGCGCCGCTTCGGAGACGTTCAAAAGTAACGACGAAGCGCACTGGTACGCTTGTAACTATTCAGGCTGTGCCGTTCAACACGGCTACACCGCGCACGTTTACGATAAAGAAGTAAAAAGCGGACACGTAAAAACGGCGGCAAGTTGTACCGTTCAAGGCGAATATTATAAATCTTGCGTTTGCGGTAAAGACGGAACGGAAACTTTCTTCGGTCCCGAACCCTCGCACGATTGGGTTCAAAGAAAAAGCACTAATTACAAAAAAGAAGGCAAAAATTGCGAACACGGCGATATATACTATAAAGTTTGTTCGACTTGTAACGACGTTAGCACGGAAACTTGGACGGACGGTGAAGGCTACGGACACGATTTTACAAGCACTTCGATGTATTATGAAAAGAAAGCCGCGACTTGTACCGAACCCGCAGAATATTGGAGGCAGTGTACGAGATGCACTAAACCTTCCGACACGCTTTTCTTTACTTACGGCTACCCTAAAGGCCACGATTGGACGTTGGTTATCGACGAAAAGTATTTGGCGGCGGAAAGAAGTTGCACCAGCCGCACGACTTACTACTTCTCTTGCGAAACTTGTAAAATAAGCGCTAAGGGTATAACGGCAGAAAACGGCGGACCTTCTCGCGAAACTTTCGAAGACGCGAGCGAATCTACTCCTACCCATAACTACGAATGGAAGGAAAACACTGCAAAAACTGAACACTACAAAGAATGTACGGTTTGCGGAGATATTCCCGAAAGCAGTAAAGGCGTTCATTGGTATATTCCGAGTTGCGGAGTAGAGTGTCACGATTGTGGACTTTTAAGAGAAGACGTGGACGAAAATCATAATTTCTACGCGTATAGCGAGCAGCACGACGATACCTACCATTGGTATATATGTCATAACAGTGGTTGCGAAAAAGTAATCTATAAAGCCGAACATACTTTTAACGACGGAAAATACGTCGTGAGAAACGCTGGTCAGCACGAATTACAATGCGACACCTGTTATTATACGAAGATTGCTGAAAATTGCACTTTCGAGATGACGTGGAACGAAACTTATCACACGTCGGTTTGTAAGGTTTGCGGACATGACGGAAGTATAGGCCGTCATAGTTACGACAACGCTTGCGACACGACGTGTAATAACGACGAATGCGGATACGTCCGTACCGTCGAACACGATTATAACGCGGCTATATCGAAAAACGATACGCAACATTGGTACGAATGTAAAATTTGCGGCGACAAAACGAACGTAGCCGACCACGTCTTTACGCAAAAACGTGATAAAGACGAACATTGGCAAGAATGCGCTTGTGGTCAGAAAAAAGACGTTACGCCTCACGTTTTCGACGACGATAACGATACTACTTGCAACGGTTGCACTTACGAAAGACCTATAAAGTTAAAATCCGTTGCGATAACTTCTACCGGATACGCTATTGACGACAAAATAGAAGATTATACGTTAAGCCTTGCGTCGGGTAGCGTCGGTATAGACTTTTCAAAATTAAAGAACTGCGACGATTACTTTATAATAACCGATTTGGAAGCCTTCCTCGAAAGCGAAAGCGAAGGCACTTACAAAGTTAACCCGCTTATATATCAAGTAAAAACCGGGGATCACGGCTACTTTATGCCGGACAAAAACTATTGGGTCGTTCTTCAATTCTCGATGCTGCAAGGTTACGATTACTCTTCGTTAACGAACGGAAAGGTTACGCTTGACGGCAAAATCGCAAGTTATTTCTACTTAAATACCGAAGACGATTTAGTTTCCGCTATATTCGCACTTCCCGTATTAGAAGGCGAAAGCACTATTGAAAAGGTCGGTGAAGTCGAAATTACGTTAGAAAACCACGCGATAGGCAGCCCCGTAATGCAAACGACCTTTACTAGCGAAAACGCAAACGTTAAATCGTTTACGGTAGACGGGTTCTTTACGGGAAGTTTAAATAATCCGACGCTGTTAGGGGATCCTTCCGCAGTTTACGACGATACGACGCGTTATTCCGCGATTATCACGTTGGAAGCGAAAGACGGATATACCTTCTACGGCGCAAAAGCCACGGACTTCGTAATAGGCGATAGAAACGCTTCGCAAGTTATGGTTTCCGCGGGCGGCGGCAAGGTTATGATTGCCTTCCAAATTCCTTCGCTAAAAACTTGTACCGAACATACGGCAAGCGATTGGATTTGCGACGGCGATACGCATTACAAAGAATGTACCGATTGCTATAAAATAATTGAAAGCGGTGTACACGTTTTCGATAATGACGGTGACTTTGATTGTAACTCTTGCGGTTATAAACGCCAAGTTAAAGTTAATTCTATAGAGTTCCAATTAAGCGGTTACGGCTTAGACGAGATGATTACCGATCTTAAACTTACTTTAGGAAGTCTCACTTACGGCGTTCAATTTTACGCCGCCAACGAATACGGTGCTTCTTACTATATAACCGACGATTATATTCAATCGTTGGGAAGTTCGGAGATGCACGTTCCGAAAGGCGACAAGGCTTACTTTAGAAAGGGCTTTAAATACTATTTGATAGTCGCTTTAAGATTAGCAAATTCCGCTTACGACGTAAGCGGCTTAGACGCCGAAAACGTTTTCATTAAAGGCGTAGGAAACGCTTTAATCGTATCCGTGGAAGGAAACTACGATCCGTTTATTATGGTGTACTTCGAACTACCCGTTATAAAAACGGGCGAAAGCGAAAGAGAAATCGTAAAGGCGAGTAAACAAACTTTATCCTTACAAGGTTATGAAGAAAACGCTTTAATAACTTCCTTAGCCGCTTCCTTATCGCAAAACAGCGTAGGCGGCAACCGTAGTGCGTTTGATATAGCAGTATGGGAAGACGGTAAGATCGTCGATCCCGAAAAAAACCCCGACGCCTGCTTTATTGCGGGTAAAGCGTATGAAATATTAGTTCGCATAAAGGCAGTCGAAGGTTACGATTTCTTCGGATTTACAGCAAGCGACGTAGCGGTAGAAGGCGGATTTAAGGTGGAAGCTGTTTACGTTATCACGGGCGGCGGTTCAATATACGTTAAACTTATAGCGCCTTCGCTCGACGAAAGCCACGTTCACGATTTTGGCACGGGATATCTTTACGACGAAAATTGCCATTGGCAAAAATGTATCGGTTGCCGCGATATTACTGAGCCCGCTACGCACGTTTACCAAGAAGGCGGAAATAACTGTACCGTTTGTAACTACGTAAAACTAACCGCGATAGACAAAGTTAAATTAACGCTTGCGGGCTATAATTACGGCGAAGCGGTCGTAAACGCAGAAGTTTCCGAAGTAGTAGCGGAAGGTGGCGAAGCGAAGTTTACATTTAGCAGCGGTATGACGTTAATATCTGAAAAATCGTCGTTATTGATTCTTAACCCCGACGACGTTATCGACAATCCGGCGGTAGTCTTCAAGGACGCTAAAAAGTACTATTTAGTGGTAGGGATTCAACTTAACAATAAGTATATGCGGACACATACTTTGGAAAGTTTGACTGCGGAAGACGTCGAAATCGTAGGTCTTACCAAGGCGTGCACCATCGCTCTTGAAGATACGTACTTTGCGTTAGTTTTCTTCGAACTTCCCGAAATTTATTTGGAACACGAACACGATTACGGTGCGTGGACTGTAATAAAAGCCGCGACTTGCACCGCAAACGGCACCGAAAAGCACGTATGCACTTACTGTAAACACGAGGAAACGCGCGCCGTTCCCGCGACTGAACATAGTTACGGTGCTTGGACTCAATCCAAAGCGCCCACTTGCACTGAAAAGGGTGAAGAAACTTGCACTTGCGCAAACTGCGGCGACGTTCAAAAACGCGACGTAAACGCGCTTGAACATAGTTACGGTGCTTGGACTCAATCCAAAGCGCCCACTTGCACTGAAAAGGGTGAAGAAACTTGCACTTGCGCAAACTGCGGCGACGTTCAAAAACGCGACGTAAACGCGCTTGAACATAGTTACGGTGCTTGGACTCAATCCAAAGCGCCCACTTGCACTGAAAAGGGTGAAGAAACTTGCACTTGCGCAAACTGCGGCGACGTTCAAAAACGCGACGTAAACGCGCTTGGACATAGCTACGGCGACTTGATTGTAAAGAAAGACGCGACTTGTACCGCGACCGGCGTTGAAGCACATTACGAATGCGGAAGATGTCATAAGATTTTCGACGATAAGAAAGCAGAAACTACTTTAACCGCTTTAACCATTGCGAAACGAGGACACGACTACGGTGCTTGGACTGAAAGCAAAGCGCCCACTTGCGCTGAAAAGGGTGAAGAAACTTGCACTTGCGCAAACTGCGGTGACGTTCAAAAACGCGACGTAAACGCGCTTGAACATAGCTACGGTGCTTGGACTC
>CAZMOD010000021.1:0-14493 GCA_964567885.1 uncultured Christensenella sp. | reverse complement strand
GACGTTCAAAAACGCGACGTAAACGCGCTTGAACATAGCTACGGTGCTTGGACTCAATCCAAAGCGCCTACTTGCGCCGAAGAGGGTGAAGAAAAACACGCTTGCGCTAACTGCGGAAAAGAAGAAACGCGCGAATTGCCCACTATAGACCATAGTTACGGCTCGTGGATACGCGATAAAGAACCTACCGATACCGAGAAAGGTCACGAATACCGTGAATGTGCAAATTGCGGACGTCGCGATGAAACGACTATTCCCATGTTAGATAGCGTTCAAAGCTGCTTGGGCGGATTTAATTCCGCTTCCGCAATCTTCTATAGCGCGGTACTCGTTTTGACCGCTTGCGGCTTTGCGTTAATTAAAAAAGGCAAAAAACAATAATAAAGGCGAAATCAAAGTGCCTATCACACGAAAAAAGGCTTCTACGGAAGCCTTTTTTTAAAACCGCCTTGTGTAAAGGGGAACTCTTTGAAACGAAAGATTTTTTATAGGTAAAAAAGGATTTACGGGAAAAACCGCTTGCATTATAGTTTGCGTTGTGCTATCATAAACGTAAGTTGTTTTATAGCCGTTTGCGGTTAAGGTGTTATATGAATCCCAAGATAGATATATCCGAAGAAAAAATTAAAGACTTATATAAAAAATCTTCCGAAGTCGTTTTTGAAAGCGACGGTTTTTTAGGCGAAGGGTTAAAAGCCGACCTTATTGCGGTTACCGAAAAAATAGAAGAAAAAATCGCCGAGCTCGAAAGATTAAAACTTAAACTCGGCGGACTTTTGGATTACGACGACTTGAAACGTGGCGGCAAAACGGCGCCTGACGTCTTGAAAATAAGGGCGGAGGACGAGGAATATCTTAAAAAAGTTGAAGGGTTTTACCAAAACAACCTCGATAAGCACGATTATATGTTCGGTTATCCCGCCAACATGGAAAAAGACGGTTATCTTTTGTCTTATTTAAGGTATTTAGAAAGTAAAATGTACCTTATGAATAACTGCGGTGATCCTTACGAGCGCGGTAATTACGGAATGGATTCTAAAGAAGTCGAGCGTGAAATTTTGCAAACTTTTGCCGACAGTTACGGTTTAAAAGAGGGCGAATATTGGGGATACGTTACGACAGGCGGCACTGAAAGCAATTTCTGGGGGATAAGAGAGGGCTTTAATAAATTTCCTAACGCAAGGCTTTACTTTTCAGAAAAAACCCATTACAGCGTGGAAAAATTCGTGTACAACAACAGAGTCGGCTCGGTATATCCTTACACTATCGTAAAAGCCGATAGTAGCGGCGCGATTTCCGTCGAGGATTTGAAACTGAAAATTGCCAAGGATCGTGAAAAGTCGGGCTATAAGCCCGTTATCCTCGTTTTAACTTGGGGTACGACCAAGGAAGGCGCTATCGACGACGTAAAAACTATTACCGATTATCTTATTGAAAACGGCGTAGAATACTACTGTCATTTGGACGCCGCGTTGTACGGCGGAATTGGCAAAAGTCAAATTTCCGCACCCGTTATAACCGATTTAAAAGGACTAAACGTGGACTCGATTTCGGTAAGTTTACACAAATTTTTAGGGGCGTTTAGGGCTAACGGCATTTTAATTTCTTTAACGCGCGACAAAAGAAAAGTCATCGATTATATCGGGCAAGAGGATTCCACCATTTTAGGCTCACGCGACTTTCCGCCGTTTTCCACCTTGCAAAGGATGAAAGAGTTTTTCACGCTGAAATCTCCCGACCATTATATTAAAAACGTAAATTATTTTAAAGAACTTTTAGTTAAAAGCGGCGTTCCGTATCAAACTTTCGACCAAGAAAAATGCAATATTTTCGTTATCGATAAGCCGTCGGACGACGTATGCAAAAAGTATCAACTAACCACTTACGACGACTACGGCACCCCAAAAGCCCACGTTATCGTTTTTCCTTTCCATAAAAAGGAAATTATGCAAGAACTCGTTCAAGACCTCGTAAAAAAATAATCCGCGATTATTTGCGTAAACGCCTTTAGACGGCGTTTTGCTTGGCTTTTAATAGGCGTTTTTTAGATAGGTTTTATTTTAATATATAAATTTTCATACAGAAGGTTAACTTATGAAAGAAAAAGTCGAAAATTACTTTAAACAATTACCCAAAAGGTATTTTATTACCGCTTTTTCGGGGATGGCGCAAGGGCTTTTCGTAACCCTTATCGCAGGGACGATTTTGGCTCAAATTGCCGATTTGATAGGCGATAATTACTTCGGTAACACTCTAAAAGCCCTTTCTAACGTCGCAAAATCGTTGATGGGCGCCGGTATCGGCGTGGGGATTGCTTACGCGCTTGGTAAAAACAAATTGCTCGTTTTATCCGCTGCGGTCGCGGGGTTTGTAGGCGCGTTTTCGGATAGTTTTATCGCGGGCGCAACGCCTTTGACGGTTTTATCGCTCGGTATACCCGGCAATCCTATAGGCTCGTACGTCGTAACTATGCTCGTCGTCGAAGCAGTTTCTTTGTACGAAGGAAAAACCAAACTCGATATACTTTTAGTTCCGTTAGGCTCTATTTTGTTGGCTTTTTTAGGTGTTTACGCGGCTTATCCGTTTATTTGGCTCGTAAATAAACTCGGTGCGTTTATCGCTATAGCAACTGATTTCGCGCCGTTTACGATGGGCGTAGTCGTTTCGGTGGTGATGGGTATTTTGTTGACGATGCCCACCTCTTCCGCAGCGATTTGGGTAGCGGTCGCTTCACCCGTGTTGACGGGCGGAAGCCAAGCGGAAATTAGCGCTATGCTTTTAGCGGGCGGTGCCGCAACGGTAGGTTGCGCTTGCCATATGGTCGGCTTTGCGGTCGCTTCTTTTAGGGAAAATAAATTTTCCGGACTCGTTTCGCAAGGGATAGGGACTAGCATGTTGCAAATTCCCAACGTTATGAAAAAGCCCGTTATAATGCTTCCAATGATTATATCGAGTGCTATTTTAGGCCCCGTAAGCACTTGCTTGTTTAAACTTAAATGCGGCGCTTCGGGCGGCGGTATGGGAACCAGCGGCTTAGTCGGCGTTTTGGACCTACTTGGTAACGGAAGCGGATTCGTGTACGTTTTAGGCGTGCTTTTATCGATGATCGTTTTGCCCTCCGTTTTAAATCTTTTGATAAGCGAATTTATGCGTAAAAAAGGTTGGATAAAGGAAGGGGATATGAAACTTCCCGACTGATTTTTAAGATTATTAAAAACGCCGAAAACGAGGCTATAAGCCCGTTATCGGCGTTTTTTTTGCATCTAAAAAGACGTGTTAGAAAGGATATTCTTGAAAAAACTTTTCGTTTATCGAGGCGGTTACGGACCTTCCGTTTATTACCAAGTACCCGAAAGTTTTATGGTAGGCGTAGGTGATGAGTTCTCCGGGATTTATAAATGTAATGCCGTCGATTTCTTGAATGCGTCTATCGTGGGTGTGTCCGTAAACGACGACGTTGCAATTATTGTCTTTTGCTCTTTTTAAAATATGTTCCATAGTTGATTTTACGGCAAAAACGTCGCCGTGTGTAAGGAAAATTCTACTGTCTTCTACGTCGATAACGAGTTCTTTTTCAAGGTTGCTTCCAAAATCGCAATTTCCCTTTACCGCGTGTATTTTTTGGCGTACGTCGTCGGGTAATAAGTTGAAGTCGTTAGCGCCGTCGCCCGCAAATAAAATAAGGTCGGATTCCCTCATTATATCAACTAGTTTGTCAAGGGCTTTTAAGTTGCCGTGTGTGTCGGATAATACTAAAATTTTTTTCATAAATGCACCTATAGGTCGGTTATTAGTCGTTATTTTTTAATTGATTTAATAAATTCGCGGTCGCCCTCGCTCTGTGGGAAACTCTGTTTTTTTCTTCGTCTTTGGCTACGCCGAAACTTTTTCGTAGGTCGTAACTAAAAAACACGGGATCGTATCCGAAACCGTTTTCGCCCTCGGGGGAGAGTAGGATTTCACCGTAGACGACGCCGGTGGCGGTATAGGTTTTTTCTTCGGTAATCAAAGTTATAGCCGTTTGAAAGTTAGCCTTGCGGTTTTTAACGCCTTGCATATTTTTTAAAAGCAAGAGGTAATTTTTTTTGTCGTTGCCGTGTTCGCCCGAATATCTTGCGCTGTTAACGCCGGGCGCGCCGTCAAGCGCGTCCACCTTTAGTCCGCTATCGTCCGCTAAGGAAGGTAGTTTGCAAAAATCGTATACCGCTTTGGCTTTAAGATAAGAATTTTCCTCAAAAGTTTTTCCGGTTTCTTCAACGTCTTTAAAAAAGCCGACGTCTGCGGTCGAAACGACTTCGTAAAACTCGCCTAAAAGGGCTTGATATTCTTTAAGTTTTCCCTTGTTTTGGGTTGCTATAACTAATTTCATAAATCTTCCAAAGAAAAAACGGGAAAATCCCGTTTAAGATGTCTAACTTTTGGTTTAAATTACGTCGACGATAAGCACGCCCGATTCGGCGTCGTAAGTTATATCTTCCGCCATTTCTTGAATTTTGTCCATCGCTTGCGACTGTTTTACCGTAGGAATAGTAAAAACGTTGGGATTAACCGCGTCGTTAGCAAGTAGGTTAATAGCCGAATCAATATTCCCGTAACCGTTGGTAACGCAAATAAAACTAAGTTGCTTCATAAGCGCCACGTTAAAGTTGACTTTAAGCGACGGCGTACCGAACCCCGCGAAGCATACCGTGGCGTGTTCGCCCGATAACTTTAACGCAACGTCGGTGTTTAAGTTGGAACCGGTCATATAAACCACTTTTTTCGAAAACCTTGCGCCGGTAAGATCGGAAACGTTCTTTTCAAGTTTATTGTCGGAAAACAAAGTATAATAAACGCCGGACCTTCTTGCTAAGTCCAAGTTGTTTTCGTTGTTATCGACTAAAATGGGAATACCTTGGTAATACATTACGAGTTGCGCTAAAAGTATGCCGAGCATATCCGCGCCCACGATTATTACGTATTCGCCTTTATTAAACTTGATTTTGTCGATTATTTTGTCGCAAACGGCGACGTGGTCGATAAATAGTGCACTATAGTCGTTAACGCTCGGGGGAAGTAACGAAATATCTTGGTTATCTAAAACTACGAAATCACGCAAAAACCCGTCTGCGTTTTTACCGGCTATATTAAAAGCCGAACAGTTTTCACGATCGCCGTTAAAGCAATCGAAGCATTTGCCGCACGCGGTCTCAGGATGCGGAAAAACCCTTAAACCTCTTTCAAAACCGTTGTTGGAATCTTCCGACACGGCTGAAATTTTGCCGATACCGATTCTTGCGGGGATAATAGGGTATATAGCCTTGTTGTCGCCGAGGTAAGTATTAAAATCTTCACGCAAAAGCATCGCCTTGGTTATAATCACCTTGGCGCTATCGATTGCGTCGAAATTTTCCGTTTTACTTATCGCGTTGAGTTTTTTAGGCGCTAAAATTTGAATGCCGTCCATAAATCCTCCAAAGTATCTACCAATTATTTTACATTAAATCCTTTCTTTTAGCAAGTCTTTTTAATGAAAATACGGCAAAAAATATCAAACGGCGGTATTTAGAGGCGATTATTTTTTAAATACGCGATTTAATCGGAGTAAAATATCGCATAAAAAAGTAAAAATAAGATAAGTTGACGGAAAAACGGGTAAAATCATTTGACAATGTTTTTGCAATATAATATAATAATTGTCGGCATCGTGAATCGATGTAACTATTTTGCGAGGTGCAAAGCTATGAAGGAAAAAATTCATCCTAACTATAAGATAGTCAAGGTGCAATGCGCTTGCGGTGAAACTTTCGAAACGGGCAGCACGAAGAACGTCGACGTTATTAAAGTTGATATTTGCTCTAAATGCCATCCCTTTTTCACCGGTAAGCAAAAGCTCGTTGATACGGGCGGCCGTGTAGACAAATTCAAAAAAAGATACGGTATTTAGTAAACATCGGCAGCTCCGTTATAATTTTGGGGCTGCTTTTGTTTTAGTTCAACGATTATATTCCGTTTTTTACGGAATTCGACTTAAAAAATGGTGATTTATGAAAAGGAATAAGAAAATCAACCGCACCAGTATCGGCGGTCAAGCGGTTTTGGAAGGCGTAATGATGAGGGGTAAAACCTCTATGTGCACTTCCGTCCGCGACGAAGAAGGAAATATAAGATTCGAAACCGAAAGACTTCAACCGACTAACGAAAAGCCTCTGTTTTTTAGGCTTCCCATTATTCGCGGCGTGGTAAACTTTTTCTCTTCGATGGTAACGGGTAGTAAAATACTAATGCGCTCCGGTATTTAGTAAACATCGGCAGCTCCGTTATAATTTTGGGGCTGCTTTTGTTTTAGTTCAACGATTATATTCCGTTTTTTACGGAATTCGACTTAAAAAATGGTGATTTATGAAAAGGAATAAGAAAATCAACCGCACCAGTATCGGCGGTCAAGCGGTTTTGGAAGGCGTAATGATGAGGGGTAAAACCTCTATGTGCACTTCCGTCCGCGACGAAGAAGGAAATATAAGATTCGAAACCGAAAGACTTCAACCGACTAACGAAAAGCCTCTGTTTTTTAGGCTTCCCATTATTCGCGGCGTGGTAAACTTTTTCTCTTCGATGGTAACGGGTAGTAAAATACTAATGCGCTCCGCCGAGGTTTACGGTGAAAGCGAACCTACGAAGTTTGAAAAATGGCTGTCTAAAACCTTTAAAGTGGATATAATGAGCGTCGTTATCACTATTAGCTTATTGTTAGGCTTAGCGTTAGCGATAGGTTTGTTTATGTGGCTTCCGCAAGTTTTGACGGGACTTTTAGCCGAACAAATTAACTTGGACACCAGCGGTATCGTGTTTAATCTTATCGAAGGTTTGATAAAGATTTTAATTTTCGCGGGGTACATTTTGCTTACTTCTTTACTTAAAGATATAAAGCGCACTTATATGTACCACGGCGCCGAACATAAAACTATAAACTGTTACGAGTACGGGCTTCCTTTAACCGTGGAAAACGTAAAAAAATGTTCGAGGATACACGACCGTTGCGGAACTACTTTTATGTTTTTCGTAATGTTCGTTAGCATTATCGTGTTTTCCTTAGTAAACTCTCTCGTGCAAGCGGAAAAGATTTTTAGAATTCTTTTAAAAATTGCTCTTTTGCCGGTCGTCGCGGGGCTTTCTTACGAACTTTTAAAGGCTCTTGCAAAAACCGACAGCGTTTTGGTTTTACCGCTAAAAGCGCCGGGAATGCTTCTTCAAACCATTACGACGTCTGAACCTGACGACGATATGATAGAGGTTGCGATACACTCCTTCAACACCGTTTTAAAAATGGACGAGGACGATAGTATAAAACCTCAAAAATTCATCACCCCGACCGATAGCGACAGTTTGCTGGAAGACGTCAAAAAAATATTGCAAGAAGGCGGCGTTTTAGATAGTGCCGACGCCGAGTGGATAGTGGCGATAAGCGCCAAAATGAAGCGTTCGGACGTTATAAAAACCAAACGCAGAGTTTCCGCTTCCACCGCCGAAAAAGCGCTTAATTACGCAAAAGAGCGGGCAACCGGTCGCCCCCTTTGGTACGTAATAGGGGATACCGAGTTTTACGGTTATAAGTTTAAAGTAGACGAAAGAGTACTTATCCCGAGACCGGAAACCGAAGAAGTCGTGGATAAAGCAATGCCTTTTATTCGCCCCAATTCTTACGTTTTGGATCTTTGTACGGGTAGCGGCGCGATTGCCGTAGCCGTTAAAAAAAGCAAAGGCTGCTTCGTGTACGCTACGGATATTTCGGAGGACGCCGTTAATTTGGCCAAAGAAAACGCCGAATTTAACGACGCCGAAGTGATTTTTTCCGTAGGTAATCTTTTCGAACCTTTAGATAGAAAATTTGACGTTATAATTTCCAATCCGCCGTATATAAGAAGCGGTGATATTCAAGGCTTGGAAAGAGAACTTTTCTACGAACCCGACATCGCGCTTGACGGCGGAGAGGACGGCTTGGATTTTTACAGGCGTATAAAAGACGATTTTATCAATTACCTAAAAGAAAACGGAACGCTCGTTTTAGAAGTCGGCGATAAGCAAGCGGCGGCGGTGCAAGAGATTTTTAAGGATTACGAAACTATCGTTCGTAAAGACTTAAACGGCGTGGAACGTATCGTTATAGTAAAAACCTAATTAGGCGATAACGGGCTTATAGACGGACTTTTTACAAATTTTAACCAAAAAACAAACGGAGATAATTAAATGCTTTCAAAACTTGAAGGAATACTTTTACGGTACGAAACCTTAACGGAACTTATTGCCGACCCAAAAGTTCTTTCCAATATGGAAGAGTGGCAAAAATACGCCAAAGAACGCGGCGATATGGAAGAAACCGTTGAAAAGTACAAAGAGTATAAAAAAATAGCCGAGGAAAAAGCGCAGGCTGAAGAACTTATAAAAACCGAGCAAGACGCCGATATGAAGGCTATGCTCGAAGAAGAAATTTACGATTGCAAGCGCCGTATGGAAGCCGCGGTCGACGAGCTTAAAATATTGCTTATCCCCAAAGATCCTAACGACGATAAAAACGTAATACTCGAAATTCGTGCGGGCGCCGGAGGTGAAGAAGCGGCGTTGTTTGCTTACGAACTTTACCGTATGTACGTAAAATACGCCGAAAAGAACCGTTGGAAAACCGAAGAGATAGACTCCAACAACACCGAACTCGGCGGCGTAAAAGAAGTAACTTTTTCGGTTAGCGGCAAAAGCGTGTACGCTAAATTAAAATTCGAAAGCGGCGTTCATAGGGTACAAAGGGTACCCGAAACGGAATCGTCGGGGCGTATTCATACGTCGACCGCCACCGTTGCCGTTTTACCGGAACCGGAAGACGTGGAAGTTCATATCGAAGATAAAGATTTGATTATCGAAACTTGCCGCTCGTCGGGTGCCGGCGGACAACATATCAACAAAACCGAATCGTGCATAAGGATGGTTCATATTCCGACCGGTATCGTAGTTAACTGCCAAGACGAAAGGAGCCAAACCAAAAACCGCGAAAAGGCAATGAAGGTTATGAAAAGCCGCGTATTCGATTATTATAACTCCAAATACCAAAGCGAGTATTCGGAAAACAGGCGCAGTCAAGTAGGTACCGGCGATAGGTCGGAAAGAATTCGTACTTACAACTTCCCGCAAGGAAGAGTTACCGACCACCGTATAAACAAGACTATGTACAGTTTAGAAGAGTTTATAATGGGCGATATCGACGAGATGGTAGAAGCTTTACGCATCGCCGACAGAGAGGCGAAACTTTCCGGCGAAAACGAAGATTAACGCTTAAAAACCGAAAAACGCGTTAACGAATAAGAAAAATCGAGTGAAGTTTGATAAAAATATAAAAACTTTGCTTAAAATTATTGAAAAAACTTTAAAAATAAGTTATTATATTAGTATAAAAATAATTGCCGACTGTAAGTCGGGGAGGATTAAATAAATGATTCAAATTTTATGCGGACCTAAAGGCGCCGGCAAAACCAAAATAATGCTTGAAAAACTTAACGAATCTTGTAACTTGGCAAAAGGCGATATCGTCTTTATTACCGAAAAAAGATTTAACACGGTTAGCATTAACTTTAAGGTTCGCTTATTATATACCGAAGAATTCCAAGTAACCGAACTTAACTCCTTCATAGGCTTCGTTAAAGGTTTGCTTGCGGGTAACGCAGATATAGAATATTTGTTCATCGACGGTCTTTGCAAGATGACGGGTTACGAAACGGAAGAAGTCGATACCTTCGTGCGCGCTATCGAAAACCTTGAAAAAGAATACGGTTTCAAGGCTATTATGACGGTTAGCATGGATCAAGACAAGATTCCCGAATCCGCTAAAAAATACATCGTTAGCTTGGCTTAATTTTTAAGGCGAGTGCTTTTATGCCGTCAGAAATCGCTGACGGCAAATTATTTATAACGCCCCGTAAAAGTTTTCTTCGCTTGCGGGGAATTAGGAAAGTTTATGGATAAAAAAATAGTGTTTAGCGCCGTTCAACCGAGCGGTATACCGACTATCGGCAATTACGTCGGTTCTATAAAAAACTGGGTTTCCATGCAAGACGAATATAATTGCATATATTCTTTAGCCGATTTGCATACGCTTACCGTAAAACAAGTACCCGCGGAATTAAGACAACGCAGTTACGAACTTTTAGCGTTGTATTTAGCGGCGGGGGTTGATCCCGAAAAGTCTATAGTTTTCGCTCAATCGCACGTACCCGCGCACGCCGAACTCACTTGGATTTTAAACACGGTAACGTACCCCGGCGAACTTTCTCGGATGACGCAGTTTAAGGACAAAAGTAAGCGCCACGCCGAAAACGTCAATATGGGACTTTTCGATTATCCCGTTTTGATGGCGGCGGATATTTTGCTTTACGCAACCGATTTAGTCCCGGTAGGCGCCGACCAAAAGCAACATTTGGAAATAGCAAGGGACTTGGCCGTTCGCTTTAACAATCGTTACAGCGATACCTTTACCGTTCCCGAACCTTTAATTCCTAAAATGGGCGCAAAGGTAATGAGTTTACAGGAACCTGACAAGAAAATGTCTAAGTCGGACGCCAACGTAAACGCTTTCATATCTATGAACGATACAAAAGACGATATCATCCGCAAGTTTAAACGCGCGGTTACCGATAGCGACGCTTTAATCAAATACGATCCCGAAAACAAAAAAGGTATAAGCAACCTTTTGACCATTTACACTTTATTTAGCGGTAAATCCATCGAGGAAGCCGAAAAAGAATTCGACGGAAAAGGTTACGGCGATTTTAAAATTGCCGTCGGCGAAACCGTTGCAAACGTCGTAGAGCCTATCCGCCTTGAAAAGGATAGGATTTTAAAAGACAAGGGGTATTTGGAAGGCGTTTTGAAAAAAGGAAGAGATCAAGCCGACTATTTAGCCCGTAAAATGATAAGAAAAGTCTACAAAAAAGTTGGACTTATTCAACTTTCTTAGTATGTTCGGCTATATAAAACCGCACGATCCGTATCTTTACAAAAAGGACGACGTGCTATACAAAAGTTTATATTGCGGAATCTGTAAGTCGATAGGCGCGACTTGCGGACAAATAGCAAGGTTTTCTTTAACTTACGATATAGCCTTTTTATCGGCTTTCGCACACAATTTAACGGGGCTTGACGTAACGATAGAAGAACGTCGTTGCGTTGCTCATCCGATAATAAAAAGACCGATCGCGAAAAGGGATTGCCTTTCGGACGAACTTGCTTCAGTCAACGTAATTTTAGCGCGGCATAAAATCGTCGACGACCAAATCGACGGCAAAAAGGGCTACTTAAAAGACCTCGTTTTTAAGCGTGCGTATAAAAGGGCGAAAAGAAAGTTTCCTAAAATCGACGAGATAGTTTACGATAGGTATAAAGAACTACGAGCGTTAGAAACTAACGATAACGGGCTTATAGACGCAGTTTCTGAAGTTTTCGGGCTTATGCTTGCGGATATTTCGGATGAGGTTTTTAAGGAATTTAAGACCGAAAACACCCGTAATTTGTTTTTCTATTTAGGCAAGTGGATTTATATCGTCGACGCGATAGACGATTACGACAAGGATAGAAAAAGGAAAGAATACAATCCCTTTATTATCCGTTACGGCGAAGAAACGGGCAAGTTGCTTATAGAAAATCACGGCGACGATTTGGATTTTGCCTTTGCGGATATTTTTAACGGACTTAGGGAAAACTTTTATAAAATCAAATTTAAATTCAACCGCGACCTTTTAGAAAACGTTATAGTGAAAGGCGTTCCCATGAAAACCAAAAGCGTTATCGAGGACGTTTTGAAAAGAGCGTGTAAATCTAAAAAGGAGCGGTAAAGGATAGTTATGATAAAAAATTATTACGAAGTTTTAGGTGTAAGCGAATATTCTACCGATAGAGAGATTTCGGAAGCCTATTTTGCGTTACGCAAAAAATACCTTGAAGAAAGATTTTTAGAGGGCGAAAAGGGCAACGAGGCTGCTAAAAAACTTACCGAAATCGACGAAGCTTACGAAGAAATAAAAAGGATGAGAAGCGAAAAGGCGGACGGTTCCGATTTAAGTTTGTTAAAGCAAGTCGACGAGGCTTTAAAGGCAAACGATTTATCCAAGGCGCAAAGTCTCTTGGATTCTTTCGACCAAAGAGGCGCGGAGTGGCATTACCTTCAATCGGTCGTGTATTATAAAAAGAATTGGATAAACGAGTGCAAAAAGCAACTTGAAATTGCAAGTTCGTTAGACCCCGACAATAAAAAGTATAAGGAAACTTACGATAGACTTTTAGAAAAAATCAAGTTGTCCAATCAAAGTGCCAATAACGACGGCTGGAACCGTTCGGGATCCGGTAGATACGATAATGAAGAGCCTAATTTTGACGAACCGCAAATGGGCGGCGACGGTTGTTTGGATTTTTGTTGTCGTATGGCGATATGCAATATGTGCTTAAATTGCTGCTGCAATATGCGTTAATCGACCTATAGCGGGCTTTTTTAAGATGAAGTTATCAAAAGTAGTGGCGTTATCGTCCCTTTGTACCGCGATTGCGTCGGTGTTATTGGTGGTTGGCGCGTACTTTCCCACGCTTAGTTACAGTTGCATATTTTTAGCGAGCGTAGTGGTTTTATTGCCGCTATCAAAAGACACTTATAAAGGTGCCGTGTTTACGGTTATAGCAAGCGCGCTTTTAAGTTTTTTGCTTGCCGGTATAAGTTTTGAAACGGCGCTTCCGTACCTTATATTTTTCGGGTTTCACCCGATAGTTAACAAGGTTTTAAAAGAAAAGAAGGTAAATAGATTTTTAGCCTATTTAATTAAAGGCGTTTGGTTCGTCGGCGCGATGCTTATTTGCTATTTGCTAACCGATATGTTCGTAACCGATAACGAGGTTTTTAAAAAATATATGATTTATATCATAATCATTGGCGGAAGCGTTTTATTTATCGTTTACGACTATATGATGTTCTATTTTCAACGTGCTATGGACGTTATTTCCAAGCGGCTTAAAATCTAGTTTTACGCAAAAGATTTTAAAGGTATTTTATGAAGAAAAACGACTTATTGACGGGTATTTGCGATCAAATAGGTTATAACGGAGAAGGAATTTTCCATATTGAAGGCACGACTTTTTTCGTGCCTTATTGTTTAACGGGTGAAAAAGTCCTTTTTAAAGTTTTAAAAATCAAAGGCGGCGTCGGGTACGGCAAAGTGGAAAAGATTTTAGAAAAAAGTCCTTACCGCGTTCAACCCGTTTGCCCGATTTTCCAAAAGTGCGGCGGCTGCCAGTTGCAACACGCAAGTTACGATAGTCAACTTTTAATAAAACGAAACACCGTCGAAAACGCTTTTAAAAAAATTGCGGCAATCGATATCGAAATAGACAAAACTTATAGCGGCGAAAAGATTTACGGGTACAGAAACAAACTGCAACTTCCCGTGAGAGAGCAAGACGGAAAGGTTAAAATCGGCTTTTTTAGAGAAAACAGTCACGACGTCGTCGAAACGGACGAGTGCTATATTCAACCCGCTTGGGCTAAAAAAATTATAAAAATATTTAAAGATTTTATTGACGGAAAAACCGTTACCGGCTACAACGAAGATACTAAAAAAGGACTTATCCGCCATATCGTCGTAAGGGAAATCGGCGGTGAATTTATAATCACGGTGGTTGCTAACGGAAACAAAATATCTTGCTTTAACGGGCTTATAGACCGACTTATCGAGGTTTTTCAGCATTTTTCACTATATCTGAACGTTAATAAAAAAGACGATAACGTAATTTTCGGCGATAAATTTATTTTGCTATACGGCAACGGAAATATTTTCTTAAAAGAATTCGGTATTAATTACTTTATCGGTCCCGAATCTTTTATGCAGGTAAACGACGAAGTGAAAAAACTTCTATATTCTAAAGTCGTGGAACTTGCCGACTTAGATAAAGATACCGTCGTTATAGACGGATATAGCGGCGCCGGCGTTATGACCGCGATGCTCGCTAAAAACGCTAAAAAAGCATACGGTGTGGAAATTATAAAAGAAGCCGTCGATAGCGCTAACGCCTTGGCTAAATCAAACGGTTTGGAACGTAAGATGCAATCCGTTTGCGCCCCGTGCGAGGACGTTTTGCCGTCTATTATTGAGCGCGAAGTCAAACAAGGTAATAAAACCGTACTTGTTTTAGATCCGCCGAGAAAGGGCGTTTCGGTAAACGTCCTTAATTCGGCGCTTGCGGCGAAGCCCGATAAAATAATTTACGTTGCGTGCAGTCCCCAAAGTTTAGCGCGCGACGTCGGCGTTTTAACCGGTAAATTAGAAACTTCTTCCGACAAAATTTTAGGTTTTTCATCATCCAATCCCCCCACCGCCACCTACCAAATAGACAAAACGTATCTTTTCGATATGTTTCCGCAGACCAAGCACGTTGAGACGGTTGTCTTGCTTTCCAAGGGAGAGGTCGACTCAAAAAAGGTGCGTGTGG
>CAZMOD010000020.1:17653-32837 GCA_964567885.1 uncultured Christensenella sp. | reverse complement strand
ACTTTTTATTTAAAATAGTTTAATTTTTATCTATATTTTTCCAAAAATAAAATATAAAACCGTCGAAAACGCAAAAATTTAGAAAACTTGCACGAATTTTGTTCAAAACTATTGAAATTTGAAAAAAAATGTGCTAAAATTAACGCGTGATTTGCCTCACGCTAAATTCAAATACTAATCGTCGGCAACTAAAAAATCCACTGTCGACGCAAAAAGGACGAATATAATGGAAAAAATAGGTATTATCGACTTAGGGTCGAATTCGGCGAGATTGGTTATCGTCGAAATGTTAGGTGACGGACACTTTATGGTCGTCGATCAAATTAAGGAGAGCGTTAGACTTGGCGAGGACATGGAACGCGACGGTTATTTAAAACCCCAACGCATAGCGGAAACTATAAGGACGCTAAAAATGTTTAGGCGACTATGCTACGCGTACGGAATCGATAAAATAATCGCGGTTGCCACCGCTGCGGTTCGTCGCGCTAAAAACCAACGCAGTTTTTTGGACGAAGTCGCAAACAGTTGCGGTATTAAATTAAAAGTTTTATCCGCCGAAGAAGAGGCTATGTACGTTTACCGCGGTATCATAAACACTATGGATATTCCTAAAGGACTTATCGTGGAAGTATCGGGCGGCGGCACTAAAATAGTTTACTACAACAGACGTAATCTTTTAAACTTTGCGACGCTTCCTTTCGGCGCGATTACTTTGACGGAACTTTTCGCGGGGGACGGTTTAAGCGGTGAAGAACAAGCGGAAAAGATAGAAAAGTTTTTCGAGCAACAACTTCAAACCATCGAGTGGCTTAAAGACATCGATCCCGAAACTCAACTTATTTTGGTAGGCGGCTCTTTTAGAAGCTTAGGTAGAATAAGCAAAATGATGAAGAAGAGTCCTTATCCCATTATCCACAACTACCACGTTTCTTTAAACGAGTTCGACGTAATTTACAAAAAACTTTGCGGTATGGAACTGGATAAGAAGAAACGTATTAAAGGCGTTTCTTCCGCTCGTGCGGATATTTTACCTTCGGCGCTCGCCGCGGTAAGACCTTTCTTTAATAAATGCGGCTTTACCGAAGCGGTTATTTCGGGAAGCGGTTTAAGAGAAGGTATCATGTTCAACTACGCTATGCCTATTACTTTTGAAAAGCCTATTTCCGACGTTTTAGGTTACAGTTTAAGAACGTTAGTTAAATACTGCCACTGCAACGAAAACCACGTCGATCAAGTACTTAACCTTTGCATACAACTCTTTAAACAATTAAGGGTTCTTCATAAATTTCCTCGTCAATATTTAAGAATGTTAAAGGTTGCCGCAATGCTTCACGATTCCGGCACCAGTATTAAGTATTACGACTATCAAAAACACTCGGCGTATATCATTTTGAATTCCTCTTTGTACGGGATTTCTCAAAGAGAAACCGTTTTGTCCGCTTTAATCGCGTCCGTTTATAAAAACGACGACTTTTCTATGAGCGAACTCGTCAAGTATAAAGAATTCATTACCGAAGCCGACGTCGACGTTATCCGTAAACTAGCGATAATCCTTCGTATTGCGGAAGCGTTAGACAGAAGTATGTCGGGATCCGTCGTAGGGCTTTCTTGCGATATACTCGGCGATTCGGTTATTATGAAGACCGAACTTAAAGGCGACGCGTCTTTGGAAATTAAAGAGGCGATGACTGCTTCTCAAGACTTCCACCGCATCTTCAAAAAGAACTTAGACATACTTTAATCACACGTGCGGATTTTCTCGGTCGTTATACCGTAAAAGTAAACGCGATTGAGAATCCGGTTGCAAAAATATCAAAAAACGAACGAGTCGCTTAAATTTTGAGCGGCTCGTTCGTCGTATATTCGCGTCGTATATTCGCGTCGTATATTCGCAAAACGCGATTATTTTGTTAATAACGGATATAACGTATCCTATAAAAGCCGCCTTGCGACAGTTTTTGATATCGCAAATAGGCGGCTTCGTTTTTCATTACTTCCTTATACGGATTTACCCATATCGTAGGCTTGCTTTAAAAGGTCCGTTTTATTCTTGATTTCGCCTTTTTCGTAAGCGCCTACGCCGTAAATAATTCCCATTTCCTTAGCGCCTTCAACGCAATCGGCGTATCCGCGGAAGCAGGCGAGGGTCGTTTCGCAAGAAGATTTTTCCTCGTCGGCGCAAGTTACGATATAATAAAATTCTTTGTCCTTAACTTCCAACCATCTCGCGACCGTTCTGTCGATTACCGCTTTTAGTTGGGCGTCGATGGAATAAAAGTACACGGGGCTGGATAAAACGATAACGTCACTATCTATCATTTTGGGTAGAACGTCTTTCATATCGTCGTCGATAACGCACTTGCCCTCATGGTCGCGGCAGTAATAACACGCCTTGCAGTAACCTATATTTTTTTCGGCTACTCTAATTTTTTCAACCGCGTTGCCGCTATCTATCGCGCCGCGCATAAATTCGTCGCATAATAGGTCGGAATTCCCGCCCTTTCTCGGGCTTCCCGAAAGAATTAAAACCTTTTTCATAAAACACCTCTGCATTTTTCCGTTTATTTTAGTTTTTTAGACTTAGTTAACCTTCGTTGGTCGAGGTTTTTTCTTCTTTCTTAACTTCGATAACGGCGGTTTTTGCAAATCTTTTTACCGATTCTATCGCGCTTTCGCAAGCGGCTTTTGTGGAATAGCCTTCCGAAATGCATAAAAGTCTCGTGGAAGAAGAGTACAGTTTAAAAAAGAAATTGTCGTTTTTATCAACCGAAATAGCAAAATTGTTTTTAGCAACGTTGTTTTTTATGGTTTCGATGCCGCTTTTAACGCCTGAAAGCGCGCTGTACGATTCACTTCTTAACAAAACCTCTCCGTTGGAAGCGACTAAATTGGCGGCGTATCTGTCGTTTTCAACGTAAATAAGCCACTTGCCACTATATTTTACCGGCTTTTCAACTTGCTTTTCGATAGAACGCGTCGGTTGGAATTTCTTGGGCTTTTGCTCGATATTTTGTTTTTCCTCTTTTTTAGGCTGCTCCGATTTAACTTGTGTAGGGGATTGTTCTTTTATTTCTTCTTGACTCGAAGCAGCGATTTCGTCGCTAACTTTTTCGCTAACTATTTCGCTAACTTTTTCGTAATCGTTTTTAACGGCGTTTTCGTCTTTATCGTTGCAAGGTTGTACGGACGCTTCCTCGTGGCTGCGCTTGGTTTCCTCGCAAAGTACGGGATCTAAAAACAAATCGTTTTGCGCGTCGGAATGCGGAAGATTGGAAAGCGCTTCTTTTGCGTCGTCTAATTGTTCTTTATACGCGCGCTTTTTTTGCAAGTGCCTTCTTAATATAAAAATCAATACGAACCCGAAAACCGCTACCGCAAAAACTACGACGGTTGCAATGAAAAGGGTTTGATTATCTTTAAAATATTGGATTAAGTTCATTAAACACCTCGATGAATCGCTATATTAAATAATTTCGTCGTTAATAATTTTATCTTATTTAGACGATTTAGTCAAACAAAAAGTTAAATTTACCGAATAAAAAGACGAATTTGCCAAAATTAGTCAAATAAAAAATCAAAATTAGTTATTTTGCGCAAATAAAAAGGTAAATCCGTAGAGTTTTTGATAAAATTGTGCTAAAATATATCTAACGTAAAAGAAAGTTTCGCGATTTGCCATATTTTCTTCGTACTAAAACTATACGGATAATAAAATCTTTAAGAAGGAATAAAATTTTTATGATTTATCCCGTTATTATCGTCGGCGGCGGATTTGCCGGCTTAACGCTTGCAAACCTTTTGGAAAGCCGAAAAAAAAGATATTTGTTAATAGAAAAAAACGATAGACTGGGCAAAAAAATACTCGCAACAGGCAACGGTCGCGGCAACGTTACCAACCTGAATTTAGACCCGTCCCACTATCACGGAAGCCAAAAAGAATTTCCTTCCTATGCTATAAAAAACTACGATAATCGGCTTATAGCGGACTTTTTTGAGGAAAAAGGGGTTCTTTTGACGAACGAAAACGATAAGGTTTATCCTTCTTCAAAACAAGCAAACGCAATATTAGACGCCATGCGTTTTGGAGTGGACGAAAAAAATCTTCTTTTAAATTCCGAGGTAACCGATATCAAAAAAAATAGCGACGGCAACTTTACGGTTTGTGCGAACGGAAAGACTTATTCGTCCGAAAAAATCGTTTTGTGCGTAGGGGGAAAAGCGGCGCCGCATTTCGGTACGGACGGCTCATCTTACGGTTTAGCGGAAAATATAGGACATAAAATAACTAAATTGTATCCTTCTTTGGTTCAACTAACAGTCAATAAAAAGGACGTTAAGGGGTTAAAGGGGGTAAAAGAAGCCGCGGTCGTGAAAGGGTATTCGGGTGATAAACTTTTAAAAATTACCGAAGGCGATATTTTGTTTACCGACAACGGCGTAAGCGGAAACACGGTGTTTTTCTTATCGTCGTATCTAACGGACGCTAAAAATCCGTATATTACGATTGACTTTTTGCCGTCGGTCGAAAAAGAAGCGGCAATTAACGTTTTAATGAAAAGAAGAGCCGCTTTCCCGACATTATCCGCCGAAACTTTTTTATCCGGGCTTACGCATAGTAGAATAAGTTACAAAATAACTTCCGACTATTTCGGAAAAAATCTATCCGAACTATCTTATAAGGATATAAAGGATAGCGCGGTAGAGGAATTGGTCTACGCTTTAAAGAATTATAAAATCGTAATAACGGGAAACGTCGGTTTTAATAACGCGCAAGTTACGCGCGGCGGCGTGTCGACTTTTTCGGTTGAAAGTACCACTATGGAAAGTAAAATTTGCAAGGGCTTATACTTTGCGGGCGAGGTTTTAGACGTTGACGGCGATTGCGGCGGCTACAATCTTCAATGGGCTTTTTCGTCGGCAAAGTGCGTCTATAGGTCGATTATCGAAGAAAAATGATTACTATTAAACTAACCCCGTACGATAGGGAAGAAGCGGTTTTTGACAAAGCCGCTAAAAAATTAAGAGTAAAAAAAGACGATTTGGAAATTTACAAAAAATCCATCGACGCTCGTAATAAAAACGATATAAAAATTATTTACGTGGTCGGTGAAAAACGTGGCGAAAAAAGAACTTACCAAACCGTCGATACTAAAAAAAAGGTGATTATCGCGGGTGCGGGCCCTGCGGGGCTTTTTTGCGCGCTTTATTTGTGTCGACACGGAATACGACCTTTGATTTTCGAACGCGGCGGCACGGTCGAAGAACGGACTAAAAAGGTTAATATTTTCATTAGCGGCGGCGATTTAGACTTGAATACCAACGTGCAGTTCGGAGAGGGCGGCGCGGGTACTTTTTCGGACGGAAAACTTAACACGGGGCTTAATAACGGGCTTATAGCCGAGGTTTTGAAAGATTTCGTGTCTTTCGGCGCGCCTTCCGATATCCTGTATTTAAACAAACCGCATATCGGTAGCGATAAATTAAAATCCACTATAACCAATATGCGTAAAGAAATTGAAGCGCTTGGCGGCACGTTTTATTTTAACGCACAAATAGACGATTTTATTTTTCAGGGCGATAAAATAAAGGCGGTAAAGGCAAAAGGGATCGAATACCCCGCCGACGTCGTCGTTTTAGCCGTCGGTCATAGCGCGCGCGATACTTTTAAAACGCTTTTTAGTAAAGGCGTAAAGATGGAAAGCAAAGAATTCGCGGTAGGGTTAAGGGTAGAACAACTTCAATCGGTTATAAACGAGGATAGGTACGGCAAATTTAAAGATTTTAAAACGCTGCCGCCCGCCGATTACAAATTGGTAAGCCACGCAAGCGAAAGAAGCGTTTTTACCTTTTGTATGTGTCCCGGCGGAGTAGTTATTCCCGCCGCAAGCGAAGAAGGTTGTTTAGTGGTAAACGGTATGAGCGATTATTTGCGCGACGGCGTAAACGCCAACAGCGCAGTTATCTCGCAAGTTAGAAAATCCGACTTTTTATCCGACCATCCGCTTGCCGGTATAGAGTTCCAAAGGGGTTTGGAAAGTAAGGCTTTTTTGCTCGGCGGAAGCGATTATACCGCCCCCGCCGAACTGTGTGAGGATTTTATAAAAGGCAATGCGCCTTCCCCATTAAAGGGCGTTTATCCGACCTATAGGCGGGGATTTGCTCTATCAGACCTTACTAAAATATTCCCGAAAGACGTGTTTGATAGTCTTAAAGCGGGGCTGTTGGATATGGACGGAAAAATAAAAGGTTTTGCGTCTTTAGGGGCGGTATTAACGGGGGTAGAGTCGAGGACTTCGTCGCCCCTTAGGATTTTAAGAAAGGAAAATTACGAAAGCGTAAACTATAAAGGCGTTTTCCCTTGCGGAGAAGGTTGCGGTTACGCGGGCGGCATAACCAGTGCCGCCGTCGACGGTATAAGGGTTGCGGAAAGTATTTTCCAATCAATTTTAGAAGGAAATTTAGAAGGTCGTTTATGAAAAAATGCGCGATTATCGCAAACGGGTATTATCACGGTGCGGCAATGACCGACCAAATACGGTCGATTTGTCGAGAACTTGAAAAGTTGAAAGTGTCGGTCGATATAATTTATACCGACAAACTTATAGTTTTTTTATCGGAAAGAGAAGTTCTTTCCTTAGCGGGCGACTACGATTTTATTTTGTTTTTAGATAAAGACCCGTATATTTCCCATATGCTTGAAAAGGCGGGTTACGTTTTGTTTAACAGCGCCGCCGCGATAGAACTTTGCGACGACAAAATGAAAACTTTGATAGCGTTAGCCGAAAGCGGACTAAACGTTCCGCCTACCGTCGCTTCACCGCTAAATTACGTCGGAAGCCCCGACGCGTTTTACGAAGAAGTCGAGTTTTTAGGTTACCCCGTCGTCGTGAAAGAGGTTTACGGCTCGATGGGTAAAGGCGTTTTTATCGCTAACGACAGGGAAGAACTTACGGCGCTACGTTCTAAACTTATAAAAGTACCGCATTTATATCAAAAATTTATCGGAAGCGGCGGTCGAGATATCCGCGTTATAGTAATCGGTAAAAAGGCGGTAGGCGCGATGGAAAGGATAAACACTCAAGATTTCCGTTCAAATATAGAACTCGGCGGCGTCGGCGTTAACTTTATTTTGACCGAAGAAGTAAAAGCGGTTGCCGAAAAAGCGGCTACCGTTTTAAATCTCGATTACTGCGGAGTGGATATTTTGGTTGAAAACGGAAAACATTATATTTCCGAAGTCAACAGCAACGCTTTCTTTAAAGGATTCGAGGCGGCGACCAAAATTAACGTCGCTAAACTTTATGCCGAGTACTTGGTAGCGAAAAACTCTTAAAAATTAAAAAATTATTTATTTCGAATTTCAAATTTAAAAATTCGTTCAAAATTAAGTTGCTTGTTTTTATTAAAAGTGATATAATAAAAACAAGCGATTTTTTAATTGCTTGAAAGAGGTTTTTTATGCGTATTACTTATATGGGACATTCCTGCTTTTTCATAGAAGGCGAAAAGACCGTCGTTACCGATCCGTTTAGGGATATAGGCTATCCTCTAAAAACGCTTAGATGCGACGTTTGCCTGTCTACGCACGACCATTTCGATCACAACGCGGTGGATTTGGTTAAAACGCACCGCCGCGTAAAAGGACTTTTGGACCTTGCTAAAGGCAAAATAATAAATATTGCGGCGATACCTTGTTATCACGACGGGTTTTACGGGAAACTTCGCGGCGGAAACCTGATTTATAAATTTGAAGTAAACGGCGTCGTTTTCGCACACTTCGGCGATTTAGGCGGTTTTTTCGATTCGTCTATGGCGGAAAGGGTAGAACCCGTGGATATCGCGTTTATTCCCGTCGGCGGAAACTACACCATCGACTGTGAAAGCGCCGCGACGTACGCTAAGGCAATAAACGCGAAAGTCGTTATTCCGATGCATTATAAAACTCCGCGCTCAAATATCGATATAAGCGGTAAATCGGCGTTTTTGGCGGAGTTCGATAAAATCGAAACGTTTGATTGCAGCGTTGAATTTGAAAAAGAAACGCTTCCTAAAGATTTAACGATTTGGACTTTCAACGACGAAAACTATTAATCTAAGCATTAACTTTACGTAAACGGAGGAGAAAATATGACGAGAGAACAATACGATCGCTATACGATATTAGAACTTCGCACCATTTTGGCGGGGCTCGGCGGCGCGCCCGCTAATAAGAAAAAGTCCGTCTTAATCGACGAAATCAAAAGGATAAGAGACGACGGCGAAGACCCCGTTCGTTCCAAGCGCGGCAGACCGTCCGTAAGAAAGACTCACGCCGAAGATTTATTGGCTACTTTAAACGACGATATTTACTATCGCGTATCCGACAGAGATACCGGTGAGGAAGCAATAATAGTCCCCGTCGTGGGTATTTTGGACGTTAATTCCGGCGGTTCGTTTTTAAGAAAGTTAGACTGCACGGCTGCGGCGATCGATACGCGCGTTTCGCAAAAATTTATCAACGAAGACTTTTTAATCTCCGGCGACAAAATAATAGGCATGGCTAAAAACGAACCTAAAAGATTTATGGAACTCGTTTCTATACAAGCGGTTAACGACACGGAAAAAAGGACTAAGCCGGCGCCTAAGTTTTCCTCGCTCGAAATATTCCCGCTTTTGGAAAGATTTAATTATTCCGACTACAATAGCGATTTAGCGGCTATCGACCTTATTTACCCGATGGCAAAAGGTCAAAGAAGTTTACTAACGGTACCCGAAAATTGCGACCGTTTAGGTTTTATGACCGATTTGGCGCGTTGCTATTTGGAAAGCGGCGCAAAGGTCGTTTATTTGGGCGTCGATTATAAGGCGGAAGACGTCGCGCAAGTAAAATATTCGTTAGGTTCTAAAGCCGAAGTCGATTGCTTAACCTTCGATACTTCGCTTGAAGAATTGATTTGTTCGGTAAACACCGTCTTTAAACGGGTGGAGTCTTTAGCGATTAGCGGACACGACGTCTTTTTAGTGGTGGACTCTTTATATCAACTCGTTAAAGCGTATAAAGAATACGAAGAAGAAAAACGCGGCGTGCCTTGTCCTTTGGAAAAAGCCGTTTTAGCCGTCAAGAAACTTTTGTCGGTTTCAAGGAATTTAGGCAACAATTATATTTCGCTTTTAGCCGTTTGTCCGATGCCTTCGGACGAAAGCACGCACGCCGATTGTCAAAAGATTATAAAAGGCATAAAGGATATGTGTTCGGCAAGCTTATTGTTCGACGCTAAACTTAATAGAAAACGTATATATCCGCCGATAAATCTTAACCAATCTTACTGTGAAAACTTCGATAGATTTCTTACCGAAAAGGATCTTGCGTGTTACGACGTGATAGCCGACTATTTAGAAGACGACTCCGCGCGTTACGAAGAAGTTTTGAAAACGCTTAAAAAATACGGAAAAAGCGATAGATTGTACGATAAACTTAAAGAACTATTATCCGTGCGCGGTTAAAAGCGGTTATAGCGTGAAAGAATCGGCGCTTTGGACGCGTTCGGGTAAAAAGTTTGCGGGTTAAGAAAGATTTTTAAAGGCTTCGAATATTTTTAATCCGACTTTACCCATTCTTTCGGGGTGAAACTGCGTTAAAATAACGTTTTCGTAAGTTAAACATTCTATAACGCCGTCAAGCGCTTCTCCGCTTATCGTAAGGTGATTACCGACGTTTTCGACCGCTTGGCGGTGCGCGCTGTTTACTAAAAGTTTTTCGCCGTAAATTTTACGTAGAAACGTGCCGTTTTTCGTAATAATCAAGTGGCGGCGGTCGGCGTTAAAAACTTGGTCGTGTAAATAAACTCTTTCCTCTATAGTGCCCCCGAAAAACACGTTAACTAACTGAAGTCCGCGACAAATACCTAAAATCGGCTTACGTTTTTTGAAGTATTTTTCAAGGAAATACAATTCGGTTTGATCTCTTTTTATATCGACGTTTTCGGCTTTTGAAAAAGTTTTGCCGTAGATACAAGGGGATACGTCGCCGCCACCCGTCAAAATAAGACAATCGGCGTTTTCGTCGTAGTTAAAAACCGGGATAAGTCCGACGCTTTTCGCTGCGATAATATACGTGTCTTTCGGGTATAGAATTAAAACTTTTTTGCACACGTGATACTATATGATTTTACAATTTTTTTGGTGATTTAATGAAAAAAATAGCAATACTTACCGCCCTTTACGAGGAAGGCGGATTGATAGAAGAAAACTTCGGAAAACCTTTAAAAACCGACCTATACGGCGACTTTTCGATAAAAACCTACGCGTATTTCGGTAAAGAAATTTACTTTTGCAATTCGGGGATAGGTGAGATTTCGGCGGCGGCTTGCACGCAACTTTTAATTACGGTTTATAAGCCCGACGTAATTTTTAATTACGGTTTTGCGGGCGGTTATAAAGATTATAAAATAGGCGACGCGGTTTTAATAAACGGCGTCGTACATTACGACTTCGATACCTCCGCGGTCGACGACTGCGAAAGAGGGCGTTACTTAGGTAAATTCGACGCTCCCGTTATTCCCACCGACGAAGGCTTTTTAAACTTCGTTAAAAAAATAGACGAAAATATTAAAGTCGGCGTTTTGTGCTCGGGCGATAAGTTTATCGTCGACGAGGCGTTTAAAAAGGAGTTGTACGAAGAATTCGGCGGTACCGTTTACGATATGGAAGGCGCGGCGGTCGTTATTATTTCTAAAAACTCTAAAGTTCCGCAAATAGTAGTAAAGGTAATATCCGATTCCGGCAACGCCGACGAATATTACGCTTTCAAAGATTTACTGAGCGACACCAAGGTTAAGTTCGTAAATTTGATAAAGGAAATAGTTGAAAAACTGTAATTTGGCATACGAAAGTTAAAAATAAAACTTAAAACTTATGATATTTTCAATAATTATGGCGGTAATAACCTCTGCGGCACTTATTACCGTCGTACTTTTTAAGCCGCAAATAAAAATTTTTAACGCAAATTTAAGCCTTTACGCTTATATTCCCTTAATCGGCGGAATAATTTTGATTGCTTTCGGCGGACTTAATTTTTCCACTCTTATTGAAAAATTTACTTCCGCGTCATCGGCAAACCCGATAAAGATAATTATTTTGTTTATATCGATGAGTCTTATTTCGGTTTTGTTGGACGAAACGGGTTTTTTTGAGTACGTTGCCGAAAAAATCGCGCAAAACGCGGGCAAAAGTCAAACAAGAATTTTCGTCGCCGTCTATTTAACCGTTTCGGTTTTGACTGTTTTTACCTCTAACGACGTCGTTATTTTGACTTTTACGCCGTTTATTTGCCAATTTTGTAAAAAAGCCGAAATCGACCCGATACCTTACGTCGTGTCGGAATTCGTCGCGGCAAATACTTGGAGTTTACTGTTTTTAATAGGTAATCCGACCAACGTTTTCTTGTCTCAGTCTTACGGAATAGATTTTTTAACGTACTTCAAAGTCATGTGGCTTCCGACCGTATTTTGCGGATTGTCTTCTTTCGTAACACTATACCTGCTTTTTAGAAAAAAACTTAAAAAGCCCGTCTATAGGTCGATTAACGAGGTAAAATTAAAAGATAAAACTACCGCGGTAATTACTTTGATTTTCTTAATTTGCTGTACCGTTTTAATATCCGTTTCGTCTTATTTGGATATAGAAATGTGGCTCGTTGCGCTTATTACGACAGTCGTTTTATATTTAACGGTTGCGCTTATTAAACTTGTGAGAAAAAGAAAAGACGGCTTGATTAAAGAGTCTTTTTTAAGGGCGCCTTGGCAGATGGTCCCGCTCGTTATTGGTATGTTCGTAATCGTAACGGGACTGGTTGAATGCGGCGCGACTAAAGTAATCGCAAATTTAGTCGGCGAAAGTTTTTCTATTTTGAAATACGGCGTTTTGTCGACGCTATCTTCAAACGTAATAAACAATATTCCCATGAGTTTGTTGTTTTCGTCGATTGCGGCGGAAATTCCTAACACGGGCGTACGACTTCAAGCGGTATACGCCACGGTTATTGGCTCAAACGTCGGGGCGTTTTTAACACCGCTCGGCGCACTTGCGGGGCTTATGTTTACGTCGATTGTTAAAAAATATTACCAGGACTTCGGGTTTAAAAAGTTTTTAAAATACGGTGCCGTCGTCGCGACGATATCCTTGGTTTTCGGGCTTATAGGGCTATATTTGTCGTTTTTGCTCGCTTAAAATTCACCTAAAATTACTTTTCCTAATTTGGATTTTCATAAATTTATTCTTTTAAAAATACTTTATAAGTATAGGAATTATATTTATGAAAAAACTAACTTTAAAAGCAATAAGAATAATCGGCGTAACCGTTACCGTAACGCTTATAGCCTTCTTAGCCTTAATTTGTTTTTTGCCCGATAAAACCGTTTCTATCGTCAGCGGAGAGTCTTACGCGCCCGTCTACAAGGGAAGCGAGGAAAAGCCGCAGGTTTGCCTAAATTTCAACGTTTACGAAAATACCGAGATAGTAAACGCCGTTTTAGACGTACTTGCGGAATATTCGGTAAAGGCAACTTTTTTCGTCGGTGGTTGTTGGGCGGACGACAATAACGATACTTTAAAAAGAATAGTTAGCGAGGGGCACGTTCTTGCCAATCACGGGTACTTTCACAAAAACCATAAAAAACTTTCGGAAGAAGAGAATTATTCCGAAATAAAAAACAATCACGAATTAGTCTTTGCGATAACGGGATATAAAATGAATTTGTTCGCACCGCCTTCGGGCGCCTACTCTAAAATTACCCTTAAAACCGCCGAAAAGTTGGGCTATAGGACGATTATGTGGTCAAAAGACACTATCGATTGGCGCGATAGCGACGTGAATTTAGTGTATAAGCGTGCGACTGAAATACAAAACGGAGATTTTATTTTAATGCACCCCAAAATCCACACCTTAAAGGCGTTACCTAAAATACTTGATTTTTATAAGGAGAAAGGCGTTGCCGTCGTTACGGTCGACGCGTGTATTTAAAATTGAAAATTTACACCTTAAAAAACGGCGTAAGACTCGTCGTTAACGAACTTAGCGGAATATATTCCGTTTCCTTCGGCGTTTTCGTAGGAGCGGGAAGCAGTAACGAAGAAGAAAACGAAAACGGGATTTCTCATTTTATCGAACACGTTACCTTTAAGGGTACTGAAAAACGCAGTAGTTTCGATATCTCTAACGACGCCGAAATGATAGGCGCCGATATCAACGCGTATACGACGCGGAATTTAACCTGTTACTATATAAAATCCACCACCGAACACGTTTCGGAGACTTTCGAGATACTGTCCGACGTCGTTTTGAATTCCGTTTATAAAAAAGAGGAGTTAGAAAAGGAAAAAAGCGTCGTATTGCAAGAAATCAATATGTGCGACGACACGCCCGACGATTTATGCGTGGATCTTCTCGTGCAAGCGTATTTCGGCAAAAACGGCTACGGTGCGCCCATTTTAGGAACGCCCACCACCGTAAAATCCTTTACGCGCGACGACGTTTTAAATTACAGAAAAAAATATTACACTGCCGACAATATCGTCGTTTCCGTGTGCGGGGGGATAAAAGCGGAGGATATCTATCCGCTCGTCGAAAAATATTTCGGCGTTTTACCCGCGACTAAAGCAATTAAAAAGCCGTCCATAAACCGCGAAAATTTACGCCAAAGCCTTGCAAAAAACAAAGATATCAATCAAACGCATATATGTTTAGGCTTCCCAGCGGTAGGGCTTACCGACGAGGAAGTGGATTTATACAATATCGCGACTTACGTTTTAGGCGGAGGGATGAGCAGTAGGCTTTTCCAGTCGGTAAGAGAAAATTTGGGACTTTGTTACAGCGTATATTCGTTTATGACGGCTTACGTCGATTGCGGTTTTTCATTGGTTTACGCCGGCGTTGACCAAGAAAGAGTGGACGAATGTTACGACGCTATTTTGAAAGAAACCGAAAAGTTGCGTCGGAATAAAATTACCCCGGAAGAATTTAAAAGAAGTAGCGAACAAATGAAATCGGGATTAACTTTTTCCGAGGAAAGCGCGTCTTCTCAAATGCAAATACACGGCAAAAGATTGCTTCTTTTAGGAGACGTTCTTGACTTTAAAGAGCGTTTAGATAGAATTAATAAATTTACGATAAACGACGTTAACGGGCTTATAGACCGACTTTTTGACAAAAATAACGTAGCGAAAGCCATTGTGGGGAAAGACGTTAAGCCTCTTTAATCGGTTTTTTCGGCTATAAATTTAGCCGTAAAAAAGAACGGACTAATGCCTGAAAAAACGCCTTGTAAAATTGCTTGACTTTTGTGAAAAAATTTAATATAATCATATAGTAAAGAATTTTCATAGATTTGTTACTAATAATTTTAAAGGTCGGATTTACCCTTATGAATATCGTTGAACTATCAGATAAAAACGTTTTAGAGGCAAAAAACTTATTTTTACTTGCAAAGTCCAACTTCTATCAGGCGTTAGGCAAAGACGTTGAAGAAGTTGATCTTAATAAGGTGTTAAAGGTTGACGACGATACCGTCGCTACCTATATGCTTGCCGACAAAGGCGTGTATCAATGTTTGGTTACCGTAAACAAACCTAATTCCACCATCGACAACCTTTGGATTAACTTCGACCTTATAGAAGAGCAGTATCTTAACAAGTTTATGGAATTCGTTATTAAACAGTTTTCCGCTATCACTTTAGTGTTTTTATGGGTTGACTCTACCGACGATAAACTTACCGAAATGATTGAAAACTACGGCTTCGAATACACCGGTGAACAAAATTATTTGGATAAGGATACCAACGTATTGGCATTCCGATATATGTATAGACGTAAAAAATAAGCGCGTTTTTAACGCTAAAACCGTCAAGCGTTTTTATAAAACGAAAAATATTTTACATATTTTAGGAAAACTCGGTTTTTATCTCAAATCTTGTTGCAAACTTAATATTTTTGTTGTATAATGTAATTCGCAACTAAGGATATTACGTAATTTTTATTTATTTTTCATAAAATTTAATTGCTTTCTTTTTTGCGGAACAAAAATCACGGAAAGTTATCGAAGTGGTTATAACGGCCCGCACTCGAAATGCGGTACACCGGCAACGGTGTCAAGGGTTCGAATCCCTTACTTTCCGCCAAAACTCCCGCAAGTCTTTGGACTTGCGGGAG
>CAZMOD010000020.1:0-17553 GCA_964567885.1 uncultured Christensenella sp. | reverse complement strand
TTTTAATAGTATAAAAAGGGATTCGAACGGGCTGGAAGTCGCCTTGCAAAAGAAAGGGAAAGAAGAAGAACGGAAGGCAAGGCGACCAAACGGCAAATGCTCTTGCCGTTTGCAGCACAGGCGTGATAGAAAGGCAACGAAGAAGAGAAAACGAGTTGTAATCGTCTTTGACGAAGGTCAAAGCGAATAGTCGTGTTCGAGTTGATTGTAAAAGCCGAGCGGAGCGAATCCCTTACTTTCCGCCAAAACTCCCGCAAGTCTTTGGACTTGCGGGAGTTTTAATAGTATAAAAAGGGATTCGAACGGGCTGGAAGTCGCCTTGCAAAAGAAAAGGGTATTTAGAATTTAACGGATTGACAAATAAAACTTATTTAAAGCAAAAAGAATACGTAAATAAAATATACAAAGGAAAAAGTCTACAAGTCGAAATCTTAGAAGCAAAAGATATTGACGACGTAGAAACGACTATGATTAAATTACTAAGCAAGTATCCTAAAAAATAAATTGTTTAGCGAGAGGTTGCTAATATAACGAAGCCCGTTTAAAGAATAGGGGATTTAAGTTTTAAAAAAGCCGTTCCGTTAAGTGATAACGGAACGGCTTTTTGCGTGATAACGGGCTTATAGCCCGACTTTTTGTTTAAACAATAAATAAAATTTAAAAACCGTAGCAACAAAACTTACGCGATAACGTTTATAAGTCTGCCGTTTATTACGATGACTTTTTTAGGTTTATTGCCGTTTAAAATTTCTTTCACGGGTGCAAACTCTAACGCCGCCGCTTCGATTTCTTGGTTGCTTAGCGATTTTGCTAAAACCAATTTGCCTTTCATTTTACTGTTGACTTGAACGGCGTATTCAACCTCTTCTTTCACGAGTTTACTTTCGTCGTAAACGGGGTATTCCGCTTTAAATACCGATTCGGTATTGCCACTTTCGTGCCATAATTCTTCGGCAAAGTGCGGAACGCAAGGCGCTAAAAGTTTAATCAAAACGGTTACGGCGTCTTTCAACAATTTCTCGTTCTTGTCGTTTAACGCTTCGTACTTAGTTAGGGCGTTCACAAGTTCCATAAGCCTTGCAATCGCGGTGTTGAAGGAAAATACGTCCATGTCGTGGTCGACCGATTTTATCGTGTTGTTAAGGATAAATTCGATTTCTTTTTCCGCCGCGCCGTAAAGATTGCCGTTTTCGCCTTTTAAGTCTTTTACTTTGTTGAAAAGTCTTTCGACTCTGTCTAAGAATTTAGCAACGGATTTGATGCCGTCGTCGCTCCAAGGTCCGCCTTCGGTATAGTTAAAGCCGAACAATAAATATAGTCTAAATACGTCCGAACCGTATTCGTTTACGTAAGTATCGGGCGCTACGACGTTGCCGTGCGACTTACTCATACGGTTGCCGTCGGGCCCTAAAATTACGCCTTGGTGGGTAAGGGATAAGAAGGGTTCGTCAAACTTAAGATACCCCATATCCCTAAGCGCTTTGGTTATAAATCTTGCGTACAAAAGGTGCATACAAGCGTGTTCGGCGCCGCCAACGTATTTGTCGACGGGAAGCATCTTATTGATGATTTCGGGATCGAAAGGCATATCGTCGTTATGCGCGTCGGGATATCTTAAATAATACCAACTCGAACAAACGAAGGTGTCCAACGTGTCGGGATCCCTTAAAGCGTCGCCGCCGCACTTCGGGCATTTTGCGTGCATAAAGCCTTCATGCTTTGCTAAAGGTGATTTTCCGTCCGGCTTAAATTCCACGTCGTAAGGCAGTTTTACGGGTAAATCTTCGTAAGGAACCGCAACGTCGCCGCACTTCGGGCAATGGATAACGGGGATAGGTGCACCCCAATAGCGTTGGCGAGAAATAAGCCAATCGCGAAGTCTATAATTAACCTTAAACGAGGCCTTGCCTTGTTTTTCTAATTTTTCAACGATGGCTTTTCTCGCGTCGTCGCCGAAAAGCCCGTCGAACTCACCGCTGTTTATTAAAACTCCGTCTTCGGTATAAGGAAGCGTAACTTCGCCGTCTTTAGCGGTAATAACTTGGTTTACGGGTTGGTCGTATTTTTTAGCGAAACAGAAATCTCTTTCGTCGTGCGCGGGGACGCCCATAACTGCGCCCGTGCCGTAACTATACAAAACGTAATCGGCGGCAAAGATAGGAATCTTTTTTCCGTTTGCGGGGTTGATTGCGTACGCGCCTAAAAATACGCCTGTCTTTTCACGGTCGGACGATAACCTTTCAATCTCGTTCGCCTTAGAAGTTTCGTAAACGTATTCTTCTACGGCGGCTTTTTGTTCTTCCGTGGTTAACTTTTTAACCAACGGGTGTTCGGGGGCTAAAACGACGTAGCTTACGCCCATAATGGTGTCGATTCTGGTGGTAAAAACTTTGAATTCGTCTCCGCTTTCCGCTTTGAAGGTAACTTCGGCACCCAAAGACTTGCCGATCCAATTCTTTTGCATAAGTTTGGTCTTTTCCGGCCAATCGAGTTTATCCAAACCGCTTAAAAGTTCTTCGGCGTATTCGGTAATCTTAAAGAACCATTGCGTTAAATCCTTTTTAACGACGGTAGAGCCGCAGCGTTCGCAAACGCCGCCGACGACTTGTTCGTTAGCAAGTACCGTGTTGCAAGAAGGGCACCAGTTAACCGGCGCTTCTTTTCTGTACGCCAAGCCCTTTTCGTAAAGTTTTAAAAACAACCATTGCGTCCATTTGTAATAGTCGGGCATACAGGTTTTAATTTCCTTAGTCCAATCGAACATAGCCCCGATGCGGCTTAATTGTTGCTCCATCGTTTCTATGTTTTTAACGGTGGAATCCTCCGGATGTACGCCCGTTTTTATAGCGTAGTTTTCGGCGGGAAGCCCGAAAGCGTCGAAGCCCATAGGCTGGAATACCGAGTATCCTTTCATTCTTTTATATCTTGCAAAACTGTCGGTTAAACCGTAGTTGTACCAATGCCCGATATGAAGTTTTGCGCCGGAAGGATAAGAAAACATTTCCAAGCAGTAAAACTTTTTATCGTAGTTTTTGTCGAATTCGTTAAGTTTTTCGTCAGCCCAAATTTTTTGCCACTTCTTTTCGATTTCGAGCATATTCATAAAAAACACCTCTTTAAAACTCAATAATATATAAGTATACCATTGACGATTGAAAAAATCCAACGATTTTAACAACCTTAGCGTAAAAATTTGTTTATTTTGCTTCAAAACCTCCAAAAACGCCGACGGGCGAAAAGTCTTTAAGGATTTTTACGAACTAAAAAATAAGCGCTAACGCTTAAAATACCTAAACGCTTTTTATATTTATATAAAAAACGCTTGATTTTTTTGGTGTATTTAACGATTTTAGTAATATTTTCGCTTATTTTTTCTTATTTTTATAAAAACGGTACTTTTATCCGTTGAAAATTATAAAATTTATGGTAAAATATTCTCGTAAGACTTCTATTAAAGTTTTTAAGACAAAAAGGTGTAAAATGAATTTCGTTAAAAAGAATTTTAAAGTAATCGTGATTGCGGCGGTTTTACTTTGCTTACTTATAGTCGCCACCTTTTGCGATTTAGCAATATCCAAAGCCTTCGTCGACTTGGAAATAGGGAAGTATTATTCTAAAAACCCCTTCGCCGTCTTTTTTGAAATTTTCGGTGAAATGCCCGTGTATATCGTGCCGAGCATTGCTTTGGGCGTAATCTTTTTTTACGTTAAAAAGGTAAGCAAACTTTCCGACGGCTTAAGGCTTGGCGTAATGATTGCTATAGTCGTCGTTTTAGTCGGCTTTAATTATTACGGAAGTCATAAACTTATCAAATACTTTAATTTACATATCGCCGACGTTTTTAGCGGAATAACGCGTACGCTTTTAGAATGCGCGCTCGCCGTAATATTCGCCGCGTTATGGTTCTTTATTGCGTCGCTCGTAAAAAAAGAGCATTTGAAAAACGCTGCTATTTGCGCGTTAATCGTAGTTTTTACCGCTTTATTTTCGCAAGTCGCCGTTCAACTTATCAAGCCTCTTTTCGGAAGGGCGAGATACAGAACGATGAACGCTTTACGCGATTTTAACGAGTTTACGCGTTGGTACGAAATTAATATCGGGAAAACCGTTTCCGACGAGCAATTAATGTTCGGCATCGAAAAAGACGGTTATAAATCGTTCCCGTCGGGGCATACCGCCGCTGCCGCCGTTACGTTTTCTTTAATGGCAATACCGAAGGTATTTAAGCTTAGTAAAAAAAGCGATTATATAATTACCGCGGCAACGTGTTTATTGGTTGCGGTAGTCGCGTTTTCAAGAATCGTTATGGGCGCGCATTATCTTTCCGACGTAACGGTAGGCGCTTTGATAACCCTCGTTTGCTACTTTTTATCGGAACTTTTGGTAAATAAACTGCTCGATAAATATTCTAAAAAGACCGAATAGAAAAACCCGTTTAGAATAATACTTTCGCTTTATAAATACAATATAAACGGTATTATTCTATATAAATGGCTTTTAAAAAGGAAATTCTCAATTTTTTAACGCCGCTAAAAACGCCTTTCGGGTTCAGGTACACCGTCGTCGACGGCGTCGGCGGTTATTTTGAAAACGTTTTAAAAATAGGCGAAATATCGACCTATAGCCTCACTTTATTGTATAAACGCGGTGTTTTTACCGTAAGCGGATACGATCTTGAAGTCACTAAATATTGCGACGGCGACTTGGCTGTTTCGGGCGTTATAACTAAAATCGAGAGGGAAGAATGACTTCAGTCGCTAAAATTTTGGTCAAAGGGCAAAACTTCCCTTTTATGCTCGATAAACTAAGACTACACGGCGTTTCCGTCCTAAAATTGAAAAGAAAGAGTGAAAAAGAAATAATAATTACCGTAAAATACCGAGATTTGCAAAAAGCCGTTGATATTTTAGGAAATTCGTGGTATAATTCTTTAACAGGGTTGGGCGGGTTAATTGCTTTTTCTAAAAAAGTCCGAAAAAACCTGCTTTTTATTGCGTTTTCTCTTTTGTTTATATTAGGTTGCTATATTTTTGATAAAGCCGTGGTAAAAGTGGACGTTACGGGGCTTTCTGGAGACGGACTTTATAAAGTTTACCGTATAGCCGAAAGTTGCGGAATAAAAGACGGCGTTATAAACTTTAATTACGACCTTAACTTACTTAAAAAATCGCTGTTTACCGATTTTTCCGAAATCGACTTCGTTACCGTTAAAAAGTCGGGCAATAGGCTGGTTATCAACGTTTTTTCTAACGACGACGCTCAAAAAAAAGTGCCGAAAAAGTCTTCGGTTTTAGCAAACAGAAAGGGTAAAATTTTAAAACTGAAAACGTACGGAGGAACCCCTCTAAAAAAGGAAGGCGACTATTGCGATATAGCGGAAACCTTGGTCGACGGTTATTACTTAAACAAGGCGGGGGAAAGAGTGGATATTCCTGCAAACGCCTATTACTTATTGGAGTGTACTTTCGAAACCGAGTATTTTTCCAAAGATTTAACCAAGGAAACGGCTTACTTAAAAGCCCTTATCGACGGCGGCGTTGAAGAAGAAACCGTCGTATCGTACCAAGTAACGGTAAAAAATCCGAGCGACGATAACCCTTTAAGCGGGGTATTCGCCGTAAAAATAACTTACTTATACCAAGAGGAATAATAATTTTGAAGGAAAAAATTAAAATCGTCGTTAGCGACAATAAAGAACTTTCCGCAATCGTCGGCACCTTCGACGAAAACATAAACGTTATAATGAAGGAAACGGACACTCTAATCACCGTTGAAGAAGGTTCGCTTATAATAAGCGGCGAAAAAGAAGGCGTAACCGTTGCCGAAAGAGTAATAAATAGACTTAAAGAGGTAACGAATTCGGGCGAGGAAATAGATAAGTCTAAGCTCGTGTATTGCGTGGAGTTGGCAAAGGAAAACGAAACGGAAACTTTGACAAAACTTACCGCCGACGTGGTTGCGGTAACTTCCCACGGTAAGCCCGTAAAATGCAAAACTTTAGGTCAAAAAAATTACGTCGACGCGATAAATAAAAACACGGTCGTTTTCGGCGTAGGACCGGCGGGTACCGGTAAAACTTATCTTGCGGTCGCGATAGCCGTTTCCGCTTATAAAAACAAGCAAGTGGAAAAAATCATTTTGACTCGTCCGGCGGTAGAGGCGGGCGAAAGACTGGGCTTTTTACCCGGCGATTTACAATCCAAAGTCGATCCGTATCTTCGTCCTTTGTACGACGCGCTTTCCGAAATGTTCGGTTTGGAAAATTACCAAAAACTTATGGAAAGAGGAGTTATAGAGGTTGCGCCGCTCGCGTATATGCGCGGAAGAACTTTGAATAACGCCTTCATTATTTTGGACGAAGCGCAAAACTGCACCAAAGAGCAAATGAAAATGTTTTTAACCCGTATGGGGGAGGGTAGTCGCATGATAATTACCGGCGACGTAACCCAAATAGACCTTCCCGCGGGGAAAACCAGCGGATTAAAACACGCGGTAAATATTTTGAAAGGAATCGAAGGCATAGCCGTATGTAATCTTACGCATAAAGACGTCGTGCGACATCCATTGGTTATGCAAATTATCAAAGCGTACTCTAAAGAGGAAGAGAGGAAATCCTCCAAAATCAGTCGATAATCGACCTATAGCGGGCTTTTTAGCGGATATAGGTTTAAATAAAACCAAATCATTATTTGAAATACGAAAGTATTAAAGAGGGTATTATGTTTTTCCAAAACAAAAAATACAAACCTTGGAAGTCAAAGGATTACTTCTTTTCGATTTTGCAATTCGTAATCCATTCCGTAATAATCGTAGGGCTTTTTGCGTTGGCGATCCTTACGTATAAAGGTGGCGGCGGATTCGTCGATTACGTTACGGGTAAAGATACTTATATGAATTGCGTATACGCGTGCATTGCCGTTTTCGTTTTGTCGACGGTGGTGTATCTTTATTATTTTTGCGAGTTCCGAGATTATCTTATAAAGGCAAAGAATATTACGGTTTTGTTCATGGTAATAGAATTATCCTTTATCGTGTGTATCGTTTTAGGTAAAGTCGACACTATTTTCGCTCGCCCCACCGCTTTATGCGCGTTATTGATTTTATTGCTCGTAAACTACCGTACGGCGGTGTTTACCAACTTTATTTTCAACGCGTTGATGTTGTTTTCCGACCTTTTATGCGGAAGTAATTTCGACGTTGCCGTTATTTTAGGACAATTTTTGACGGGGCTTGCAACTAGCCATTTGGCGGTTTATCTCGTTAACAACGTTTGGTCGAGAATAAAAGTTTTCGGTATGGGCTTTATTATTTCCATACCCATCGCGGGATTGGCGTTTTTATTTACTTTTGAACCGAGTATGAACGTTTGGCAAATTCTAAAAATTATTCTCGACGGCTTTACTTCGGGTATGATTTCAGTGGTTGCCATGATGTCCGTTTTACCTATTTTCGAAAGTATTTTCAATATATTAACCAACTACAGACTTGCCGAGGTTTCCGACCATAAATCCAAACTTATAAGCAAACTGCGCGAGGAAGCGCCGGGAACTTTCCAACATTCAATCGTCGTGTCTACTTTGGCGGAAACTTGCGCTTCCGCAATAGGCGAAAGCCCTGTTTTAGCAAGGGCGGCGGCTTACTATCACGATATGGGTAAGTTAAAACAACCTATATACTTTACCGAAAACCAACACGGTTACAACCCCCACGACGAACTAGCGCCCGAACTATCGACGCAAATTATACGTTCGCACACGACCGACGGTTACGAACTTATTAAAAAGTATCATATGCCGCTAATTTTGGCGGACGTCGCGAGGGAGCATCACGGAACGCTTCCCATTCAATATTTTTATAATAAAGCGTTGAAGTTTACCGAGGGCGACTTGGATATTAAGGACTTTTCTTACGACGGACCTAAACCTTCCACTAAAATCGCGGCGATAATAATGCTTGCCGACGGATGCGAGGCGGCGGTTCGCGCTCAAAACGACCGTTCGAGAGAACGCGTTGAAAAGGTCGTTTCCGCGATAGTCGAAGATAGAATGAAACTCGACCAGTTTTCCGATTGCGAGATTACTATGCGTGAAATAGATATCATCAAAAACGAACTTATCGATTCTTTATCCGGAGTTTATCACGACAGAATCAAATATCCGAAAATGAAGGACAAGCACGTCAACGAATTTGCTTCATCTAAAAAGGCGTAAACTATGGGCAGTTTAAAAGTATACGTCGACGGCGACTTTTCAAGGGCTTTTGAAATTGCTTCCGCCGTCTATAAAACGCTAAAACAAAAAACTAATTTGTACGTAGAACTCGACGTGGTGTCAAGTGAGGAAATAAAGACGTTAAACCGCGATAATCGGCTTATAGACGCGGTTACAGACGTTTTATCCTTTCCGATGCTCGACGATATTCGCAATAAAATTATTTCAAAAAAGGACTTCCCGTACGATTACGACGAGGACGAAAAGGCAATCTTTTTAGGCTCTATCGCAATTTGTAAGGAGCGCGCCGAAGAACAGGCTTTAGAGTACGGACACTCTTTAGAGCGGGAACTTTGTTATTTGTTTACCCACGGGCTTTTACACCTTTTCGGGTACGACCATTTAACCGACGAAGACAAAAAAGAAATGAGAGAAAAGGAAGAGCAAGTTTTGCTCGGTTTAGGTATTTCAAGATGAGAAGCGGTACCGTTGCCGTAGTAGGCCGCGCAAACGCCGGCAAATCGACTTTAATAAACGTTTTGGTAGGGGAAAAGGTGGCAATCGTTTCCCCCAAGCCGCAAACGACGCGCGATAGGATTTTAGGCGTTAAAAACGGCGAAGATTACCAAATTGTTTTCGAGGACACGCCGGGCATTTACAAGGCGTCGTCGCTACTTAATCAAAGAATGCAAAAAAGCACCGAAGTCGCCGCGCGCGACGTCGACCTTATTTTGTATCTTATAGATATTCACGCCGGCGTAAAGGACGAGGACGTCGAAAGTTTAAAAAAATACGCGACTGGACAAATTCCGCTCGTATTAGCGCTTACGAAAACCGATATTATGCCTAAGGAAAATATTCCTTTGGCGGTCGAAAGATTCGGCAATATCGAAAATATCGATAAAATAGTAACCATATCTTCACGACGTGGCAAAAATATTAAAAAACTTACCGAGGAACTTGTAAAACGCCTTCCCGAGGGTGATCCCATTTACGGCGACGACGTAATTTCAGACAGGTCCGAAAAGTTTATGATTGCCGAGATAATGCGTGAAAAGATTTTGCTTAAATACGATAAGGAAATCCCTCACGGGGTAGCGATTATTATAAATACTTTCGAAAGACAAAAAAACGGCGTTTACGATATTAACCTCGATATCGTGTGCGAAAAGCCTAACCATAAGGCGATAATTATCGGCAAACAAGGCGCCGCGCTTAAGGAGACTTCGTCTTTTGCGCGTCAAAGTATGGAAAAGTTTTTGGACGCAAAAGTCTTTTTGACCGTTTACGTAAAAGTCAAGGAAGATTGGCGAAACAATCCGTCAAGGCTTAAAGAGTACGGGTATTCCGACGAGGATTTTTATTGATTTAAAAAGATATTCGACGTCGTTTTTACAAGCGTTGATTTTTGTAAATAATTTTATTTAAAAAAGCGCAACCTAATAAAGGGAGGCGCATTTATGAAAATCGATCCTTGCAAAACTTGTTGGAAACTGTTTGAAAAAACGGGCAAGATATCTTATTATATGCTTTACAAAAAACTAAAAAAACGCGATTAACTGGCTTATAGCCCAATATTTTTATCAAAATGGAAGAAAAATTCAACGCAATTTGCATACGTTCGGTTGCTTATAAGGACAACGACAAAATGTTGACGCTTTTTTCGCTTGAAAAAGGTATCGTCGACTGCATTTTGCGCGGCGTAAAAAAACCCACCGCAAAACTACGCTTTGCCGGTGAGGTTTTTTGTTTTGCCGAATATCTTTTAGTGGAAAAAAGCGGTCGCAAAACCGTCGTCGAAGCCAACGAAATCGACGATTTTTACGATTTACGAACCGACGTTGAAAAATTTTACGCTGCAAGCGCCGTTATCGAGTATTTGCGCGGCTTTTGCCAAAAAGGGGAAAGTTATTACGACTTGTTTTTAAACGTGGTAAACGCTTTTAAAGGTATAGAATCCGCGCCTTATCCGCCCGTTTTGTTTTTAGTTAAGTTTTATATGGACAGTTTAGCGTACGCCGGTTACGGAATAACTTTTTCAAACTGTTCGGTTTGCAAAAAAACGATAGAGGACAGAGTGTTTTTCGACTTTAACGATTGCACTTTTAAATGTTTAGACTGTGCCGATTTTACTTTCACCGAAATGCGTTTTTCTACTTATAAATTGCTTTTAAACTTATCTAAAACCGATTTTAAAAAATTGCAAAACCCCGATTTATCGACTTATAGCCCCACTTTTTCGGAAGCAGATACTATTAAATACGCTTTGAAATTTTTCGACTTTTTTATTCGCGATAAAATCGGAGTGGACATTAAAAGCAATCTTGCAATTTTGGAGTTGTAATATCGTAAGTTGTTTTTTAATATAGTCGATAGCGTCTTTCGCACGTTTTTAATTTGCCGCAAACCGACGTATTTTTCTGTTAAAATTTAAAAACGGCTAAAAAACCATTTACTTTATATCTTTAATATGTTAAAATTATTACAGTTAAGATATTAAGGTGATAAGCGCGTAAAAACGCTTTTATCTTTTATATTTTCAATTTAATACGCGGGTATGGCGGAATTGGCAGACGCGTTAGATTCAGGTTCTAATGGGGGCAACTTCGTGCAGGTTCAAGTCCTGTTACCCGCACCAAAGAAAACGTAAGTTGAATCATTAAGATTTGACTTACGTTTTTTCTTTTTATAAGGAAAAGTCGAATTGCTATCAAACAATTCGACTTTAGTTTATTTCGCTCCATTAAGAAAAAAAATTTTTGATTTTCTCTAATAATTTTGAAAAAATAGATTTTTTATTAGTCTTATTTATAGGTGTATTTTGTTCTGTCTGTTTACTTATTGAAGTAGTATTTTTTCGGCTGTGTGTTTTTTCTTCATTTTCTTTTAATACGCGCATTTGAGCAAGAGGGTCTTTGCATTTCATTATTTCATTATAAAAATTTGTCACAAAATATAAATCTTCTTGCGTGCATATATCGGAATGTAAAGTACCTATTTCGTGGGACAGTTGATTTCGAACCCAGCGGATATGCTTCAACATTTTATAATCATATTCCCAAGATGTAATAAATCTTCGTAAACTATATTGTTCTTTTTCCATTTGACGTATGTATTCCGAAACCCCGTCAACGCTGGAAAAACAATCTTTGCACAATTTATCGAGTTTTTTATATTCTTCTTGAAACGTTATATTTATATAAATATAATCTTCCACAATCATTTCTCCCAATTGAGGATATCGCAAAGCATATCATATGCTACAGATTTTTTCCCTTGTTTTTTTGAGGCGCATTCTTTCCAATAATAATATTCATTTTCTGCTATATGACACTCGCAACGCCATATAGGATTACCATCATTATCGTATGTTTCGCTAAAAACATATTCGGGTTCACTAATATAACCTTTTTGGTAAAGTTCTTGTAATTGATTTATTGCTTTATCGAAATTAGGCTCACCTACTTCGTCGATAGGAAGAATAAGTTCGTTTTCCTCTGACAAGTATTCGTATGCATTTTGAGCAGCAACCATTCTTGCTTCTCTTTTTGAATAGCCATTCCCTTCAAAACCGCCAAATTCATCCGATAAGTTTAATTCGCAACGAAAACCATCGTCGTATTCTTCAAAATCATAACACGGCAATTCTCCGTACTTTTTTTGACACCACGTTTGAATTAAATCTACATAATTGTCATCATCTTGGAATCCGTTCTCAAGATAATACTCAATATCTAACATTTTGTCAATGACATTTTCCAATTCTTCGACATTCCAACCGCTATCAATAGCAATAGAGCCGACAATTGCCTCAAATAAATCTTCTTTTACAGAATCTTGATTTTGGGCATCATGTTCTTTATCTCCTTTTCCCATTATCAAAAAATCGGCAACACCTAAAACATCTACTCTATGGGCAAGCATTTTCTTGCATACTAATTTCTTTTTTATATCCGTTAATTGCCCTTCATTTTTTTGAGAAACATATTTGCCATTCTGACTTTTGCTACCATAATATTCGGATAATTTTTTCATAACGATAAACTCTAATGCTTTATCGCCATAAAATTCTAATACCTCATTATTATAAGCACCGTTTCCTTCTTCCGAATATGATTTACGTGTAAAGGCTTGTCGCAAAAGTTTAGGTTCGGTAAAATCATACTCTAATTGTTCTTGAATAAACTGTAATTCTCTGTCGTTCATAAAAAAATGACCTCCGTGTAAATTACAAGAAGGTAAAAAAATGGCTTGAATAAAATCCGCCTAAGGACTCATTTCAAGCACAAACAAATAAAATATATCACATAAATCATCGTTATTTGCTATGAAATACTTGCATACTTTAAAGCAAAAGTCATTGTTTTATGTTAGATAGTTTAAATGCTCATACCAACTTGTTTTAAAATATTATAAGCAATCTATTTGAGAAAGTCAATAATTTTTTATAGGGTAAACAACAATTTTTTGAAAAAATTTCTAAAAGGCACTGAGGCGGGTGCTTGACTATTATAAAATAAATCTTCGATTGATACTGTAATAAGAGAACGTTTTGAAGAAACAAGTATTTAGGTGAACAAATGAGCAAAAAAATGCAACATAGACATTTCGTCCACGTTGCATTTTCTCGTTTTACACTCTCAATTGACATTTCCTCTTGGATTTAACTTAATATCCTTATGAGAACCTGCCTTTCGCGTGCTTTTTTTGAAGTAAATTTTTGATATTCGTGAAAAACGACTTTACAAATAGTGCGTTTTACTTCGCGACGCTTGTCGTTTGCTGCTCTTCGCTCGTTGCTTGGCACTTGTTATTTTCCGTTCGTCGCTCGTTATTTACTTCGCGACGCAAACGGTCGTGTGGCTTTAAGAACGCGTTCACGAATTCAAAGAATACTCCGTATTACGCTTCGAGGGTAGGGGTTGCACCATCCTTTTTAACACCTTTAAACGAGATGTAAACCCAGAAAGCGCCGAGTGCGACGAATAAAACGTCTACCGTAATTAAAACGGGAATCCACCAAGCAAAAACGTCAACGGTTCTTCTGGTACCGACGATACCGGTGTCAACCTTGTCTTCGGCGGTCTTGGAATAATACGCAACGTCCGCTTGTGCGTAAAGAATATCTTTCGCCGCTTTAAAGATGTGTTCTTTTGCGGTATCGCTAGTTCTGTCGTCGAATAAAGTGTAATCGGTGTCGGGGTTTAGAACCTGAGTGTTGCCCGCGCGTACGCCTTCGTCGATGTCGTTTATGGTTCCGTGGCAGTAATAGTCGGTAATAACGGTTCCTCTAAAGCCCCATTCGTTACGAACTACTGCGGTAAGCATTGCGTAAGAACCGGTACTTCTAACGCCGCCCGTTCTGGTTGCCGAACCCATAAGCCCGTTTGCTTTACCGACTTTTACGGCAAGTTCAAAAGGTTTCAGATACAATTCTCTAAAGGATTGTTCGGTAAGCCACTTATAGCAACCGGTATTAGCGGTACGGCATTTGTCGTCTTCGTTAGCGCCGATATGCTTAATGTAAGCAAGTAAGCCTTCTTTTTTAGCGCCTAAAACGTGGTAAGCGCAAATAGTACCCGCTAAAAGTCCGTCTTCCGAATAGTACTCGAAGTTCCTTCCGCCAAGCGCCGAACGGTGTAAGTTTGCACCGGGACCGTACCAGCCTTGAATACCGATAGCAAAGCCCTCGATACCGATAGCGACGCCTACTTCGTAAGCCTTATACCAGTTCCAAGTTTGCGCAATAACGGTGTCGCAAGGGTAGTTAACGGCTTTTAAGTCGTTGGTGCCGATAATGTTGTTGTTAAATCCGCAAGGACCGTCGGCGTCGGTAGTCTTTTCTTTGCCGATAGCCTCTATCGCCATAGTGCCGAAGCCACCGCCCGTTTTGGTGATAAGGTTGCAAGCCGTTTCAAACGATAATTGGCTTACCAAATCGTCCCACGCTTCGTCTTCGTAAGGAACGCCTTCCAAGTCTTCCAAAATATATTCGGTATCGCGTGAACTGAAAGTAACTTTTTGGGAAGTTTCGTCGTTAATAATCGCAACGCCGAAAGTATCGTTGAGGTTTCCGCCCGCAGCTTTCTTTTTAGCGCCGTCGCGGGGGAAGGTGGCTACGAAGTCAGCTCTCGTCATATACGGTAAGGGTGAACCGTTATCCGCGCCGTCTAAAGAGTGAGGATTCTTTGCGTAAGGTTCGTTAATCGTGCTCATTGCGCCGCTTACTGGGTTGGTATAAGTGGTGAATTGGTTTTCAACCTTATTGCCGGTTGCACTGTCTACCTCGTAATAAACGTCGTCTTCAAGAGTAACGGTTATAACGTTAGTATCGTCCGCCATATCTTTAAGGTTATGAGCGTCGCTGCGAAGCGATAAAACGTAATCGCCCCTTTCTAATTCGTAACCCATAATGCCGTTGTTGTTTTTATCGTAACAGTCGTAAGACTTCATTTCTTCAACGGGCATCGTCAAAGTAACTTTCGCAAATTCGCCGGATTCTATTTCGGGCGTTTTTGCAAACGCGCCGAGTTTTATAGCCGATTTTTCAATACCGCCTTCTTTGTAGGGGGCGGAATAGTAAAGTTCTACTACGTCTTTACCGGCGTATTTACCGATATTGGTTACCATAACTTCGATTTCGATAACGTCGTCTTCTTCGATAGAGTCGCCGTTTTTAACGGTGGATTTAGTTATTTCCCAAGTAAAGTCTGTGTAAGACAAACCGTGTCCAAAAGGATATTGAACCACGTCGTCGTAGCCGTTTTTGATATTCCAACGGTCTTTTGCAAATTGACTGTCCCAAAAACCTTCTTTATCCGCGGTTTCGTACCAATAGTAACCGATATAAATGTTTTCTAAATATTCGGTGCCGTAAGCCGCAACGTCGGTGTATTCGATAGGTCCTTCAAATCCTGCGTTGTCGTAAGCCGCGGCGGTGGATAAATCGTAAGCCCAAGTGTCGGCTAAGCGTCCGCTCGGGTTAACTTTACCCGTCAAAATGTTGCCGATACCGATCGTGCCGCGCGTACCGGGGAAGCCCATGTTAAGAACCGCGTTAATCTTATCGTCGTCGGCAACGCCGAGTTCTATAGGGTTACCTGCGTTGGTGACTAAAACTATCTTATCGAAGTATTTTTCAACTTGAGAAATCATGTATTCTTCTCTTTCCGATAAGCTTTGAAGTTTGCGACTTTTGTCTTCACCGTTACCGCCTTTAAGTTGAGCGCTGTTTTCGGCTATATATTGAGTTTTAGCAAAGTCGTTGCCTTCGCCCATAAGTCTGCCGATAACGATAATCGCGGTGTCGGAAAACTCTCTCGCTTTAGCCATTCTGTCGTCGCTATGGAAAGATTCGGGTGCTTCAACTACGCCGTAAAAGTCTTTGTAATTTTGACCATGGGCCTCTATAACGTAACTTCCGCCGGAAACCCTTTTCCAACCTAAGTCGGCGTAGGCTTTGGCTAATTCCTCGTTATATTCGATACCGGCTTCTTTTAAGCCGCCTAAAAAGGTTACTAAATCGTTTCTCGATCCCGTGCCGGAACCGGTGCCTTGCGGCATAAAGCCCGCGTCGCTACCCGACCAACCGAAAACGTTAACTTTTTTATTTTTTAAGGGGAGTACACCGTCGTTTTTCATTAATACGGCGCCTTCTTCCTCAACTTGTTGTGCGAGTGCCATACCGCTCGTTCTTGCTTCTTTTGCTTCCTCGGTATCGTCTAGGAAACCTTGTCCGCATAAATAGGCGGTAATAACGTTTTCGTTAGCAAAACAAATAACGTTACCGACGGCAATCGCCGCAACGATTATAAGGCTGACTACCGAAGCGATAATCGGCTTTAAATATTTTTCAAACATAATTGATCCTCTTTAAATAATAAGTTTTAATAAACTCGATTATATTTCGGGCTATTCCGTAAAGAGTAATCCACTTTGCGGGATAGCCCTTAAATATATATCGCTAATTAGTTTTAGTCGGCGGCAACTATTCTTACGCAGTCCAAGTTGGGATTGCCGGCTTTTACGGTGATAGTTAAAACGTGTTCGCCTACGGCTAATTCACCGTTGCTTACTTCAATCGATTGCCAATCCCAATAAGAGGGAACACCCGCGTAACCGGTACCTTGTAAGTTACCGGAAGGGGAAAGTGTAGTTCCGTCAAGTTCTATCGTCAAGTTGCTTACGGGGTAACTACCGCCGTCGGCGCCTACGAGGATGATTTTGTACGAACCCGCGGTTGTTACGTTAAATTTAATTCTAAACGTCGAATTAGCTAAGAAGCCGCAAATGGCTTTGCCGTTGCTCGCGGTGGCAGTATCGTCAACTTTAAATTGACCTTGTTCAAGTCCGTAAGCGGCCATAAAGTCGGCTCTTGTAACTACGTCGTAATCGCTTTCGGGTAAGGTTTCAAATTCAACGACAGTTTCTGCGGGCGTAGGTTCTATTACTACGCAGTCGAAGTTGGGGTTGCCGGCTTTTACGGTAATGGTTAAAACGTGGCTACCCGAGGTTAATTCTCTTTTGAACAACTCTACGGACTTCCAATCCCAATAAGAGGGGATACCGTCGTGCGCGGTACCTTGTAAGTTACCGGAAGGGGAAAGTGTAGTTCCGTCAAGTTCTATCGTCAAGTTGCTGATAGGGTAATCGGTATCGTTTGCACCGACGAAAGTCATTTTATACCAACCGTCGGTCGTAACGTTGAGATTGATTCTAAATACGGAACCCACTATGAAACCGCAAATAGCTTTGCCGCCGCTTGCAGTGTTGGTGTCGTCAACTTTAAATTGACCTTGTGCAAGTCCGTAAGCGGCTATAAAATCGGCTCTTATAACTGCGTCGTAATCTTTAAGATTTTCAAATTCCACCGTTGTTTTTGCGCCGGATAAAGTTGCGTCGTAACCGTAAGCGTCTACATCTGCGGTGTAGGTGTGTCCGCAACCCTCGCGCTTACAAGTAAACTTCTTAACGCCTTTGGTCGTAACGGTGGGTTTAGTAGTGATTGTACCGTTATCGTAATCGTGATCTAAAGCCGCTATGGTAAGTTCGGTAACTACCTTACTGCAAGCTTCATCACTATAATTCTTATTGCAATCGGGGCAAGACCAATATTCTATGGTACCGGCTTCGGTGCAAGTTGCGTTGACTTTTACGTGGTGAACTTTGTTTGCGTGTCCGATTGCGGGGATATCGTTGCCCTTAGTGTTGTGGTCGCAACGACTGCATTGTTCGTATGCGGCGTAACCGGTTTCGGTGCAAGTTGCATCCTTTTTAGCAACGGGTTGCATATCGTGGTCTAAAGCCGCTATGGTAAGTTCGGTAACTACCTTAGTGCAAGCTT
>CAZMOD010000019.1:0-32882 GCA_964567885.1 uncultured Christensenella sp. | reverse complement strand
ATCTCGTCTTTTTTTACTATGCAGTTGTCAATCTTCGATTACCGACGACCGTCGGAATTTGTTGCCTACGTTTCGCAAGCCTACATATAATACCATTATAAGAGTTTTAAGTCAAGCGTTTTTTAGTCTTTTTCCGTTTTTTTTAAAAAAAGTCGAAAAAATTATTTTATATTGAAAATTTAGCCGAGTACGAGCGTTTCGACAAATTCTTAAACGTATTTATTATGAGTAAATCTGCTTTTTTAATTTTCGCGCTATATCATTATATAATATATATCTTCGCATGAAAAATTAAAAAGCGTCAAATTAGGCAACCGATTCGAGTAGTAATTAAATTTTTTAAAGAAGGATTCAGCGCTTGCGGTCGTAAAATAGTTTACTTTGCAAAACTTTTTATAAAAATCCCGCGTAGAATGGATAAATAAACTTTCTTTTACTAATAGCGCGGTGGGAAGTCCGCAACAAAACGTTTGGCAATTTTTATTTAAAAATTTTTTTATCTTATCGTCAATCAGCCCGAAGTGCGTGCAACCGTAAATTACCGCGTCGAAACCGCCAAAATCCACGCAAGAAAACAATTCCTTCAAGCGAATAGAGAATTCTTTGCTTTCGATAAGCAAATTTTCAATATACGGCACGAAAAATTCGCATGAAACGGCTATACAAAAAATATTATTTCCCTTTAACGCTTTTTGATAAACGCCGCCGTTTACCGTACTTTTAGTTGCTAAAAGCAAAACTTTTTCGCCTTTTAAGAAGGTTTTAACGCAAGTTACGGTGGGCGAAATCACGTCGAATACGGGAACTTTTAATTTTTCTTGAAACACGTTTTTAAACCTTGAAGCGGTATTGCAAGCAATAACTACCGCGTTAGGATTAAATTGATTTATATAATCGCAAATTTTGGCAAGCCTTTCGGCAATAAATTCGTCGGTTCTGTTACCGTACGGACAAAGTTTTTCATCGGCTAAATATATAAAATCCTCGTACGGAGTTACCTTTACGAGTTCGTTTAAAACGGTTAATCCGCCAACGCCCGAATCAAAAACGACGATTGACATAAAAAACGACCTTCCTACTATTTTATGAGGAAAGTCGTTTCGTTGTGAAAACTATTTATTACCACGCGTTACTACGTATTTTATATAATGAAAAGACTTTTCGCCGGCTTTTATAATCGGCTGAGGAAAATTCGGAACGTTGATAGCGTTCGGGAAATATTGAGGCTCTAAGCAAAACGCGTCGAAATCGTGGTAAATACGACTCTTTCCGACGATACCGTTCATTTTATTGCCGCTATAAAATTGCAATCCGGGATAATCGGTAAATACGTCGAGTTTAATTCCGCTTTTATCGCCTATCGCCGTCGCGGCGTGGTCGGATTTTAATATAAAATTATGGTCGAAACCGCCGCAAATTATTAAATTATCGTCAGTAACGTCAAGTCCGCGCTCGATAGTATTTAAAAACTTAAAATCAAAAGCCGTGTTTTCCACTTTTAAAACTTCACCGTGTGCGACGAGGTTTTTATCGACGAGCGTTACTTCGTCCGCGTTAATTTTAAGGTAAGTCCCGAATACGCTTCCGCTATCTTCCCCGTTTAAATTGAAATACGAGTGATTGGTCGGGGAAAACAAAGTGTCAACTTTAGATATGCCAAAAAACTCTATAATAAATGAATTTTTATCGAGTTTAAATATTACGTCAAAATTTAATTCACCCGGGAAGCCTTGATCTCCATCGGGACTTAAAAGTGATAATTTTAAAGTATAATCGTCTAAAATTTCAACGCAAAAGAAACGATAATCGTACGGGTTAAAGCCGCCGTGCAAGCAAGAAGCACCGTCGTTTTTATCCAAACAAAACGTTTTGCCGTTCAAGTCGAATTTAGCGTTTTCTATTCTATTCGCTACCCTTCCGATAGTTCCGCCCGTGTGAGCGCCGCAAGCAATATAATCGTCGATAGTTTTAGCCGAAAGCGCTATATCTACAGTCTTTTCAGGCGATTTTACTTTAAACGAATAAACTATCGCGCCAAAATCGCTAATCGCTACTTCCAAATAATCGTTTTCAATTACGTACAAAAATACGTCGCGATTTTTGTATGTGCAAAAATTCCTTTTTATAACCATTATTTTACTATTCCAAAAAATCGTTTAAAGCAATTCAACGGTAATTCCGTCGCTTATGTCGACGTCGTAAAAAGTCGGCGGATATCCAATTTTATTAACGTACTCTTTTATGACGACTTCTTTAAAAACTTCAATTTTATCGGCAACAACCAAACTAATGACGCAACCGCCGAAGCCTCCGCCAGTCATCCTTGCACCGAGACAGTATTGATTTTCGCTTGCGGCTTTTTGGAGGGCGTCTAACTCCTTACCGGTAACCTCGTACAAATCACGCAATGAAGCGTGGGAAGCGTTAAGAAGCCGACCTAATTCTGTTAGGTCGCCCGAAATCATCGCTTTTTTAGCAAGATTGACTCTTTCACACTCGTAAACGACGTGTTCAACTCTTTTCTTAAGCGTATCGTCTAACAAAGATTTCGTAGAGTCGAAATCTTCGGTTTTTAAATCGGCTAAACACGACAAGTTGAATTTTGACTGTAAAATATTAAGCGCTCGCTCAACCTCCTCACGCCTTTCGTTGTACTTACTTACGATTAGGTTGTGAGGTTTATTGCAATTTGCTATCAAAAGCGAGTAATTTTTTAAATTAAAGGGCACGTATTCGCACTCCAAGGTTTTGCAATCGAGAATCAAAGCGTTATCGCACTTCCCGCAAGCGGAAGCATATTGGTCCATAATTCCGCAGTTTACGCCGACGTACTCGCGTTCGACTTTTTGCGCTAAAATAGCAATATCGACGTTGGATAAATATTCATCAGACAATGCAAGTAGCGCCTTAATCGTCGAAACTTCAATCGCGGCGGAAGAAGACAAACCGCTGCCAAAAGGAATTTTGCAATCGGATAAAATATCACACCCTAAAACCTTAAAACCAGCCCGTTTTAAAAAGTATGCGGCACCCGCTTGATAATTGCCGTATTTTAAACCGCGATAACTATCAAGTTTTTCGATGTCGAGTGAAACTTCATCATTAAGCGTAGTCCAAGATAGATTGATTCTGTTCGTTCCGTTTGGACGGATATACACGTCGTTCTTTAACGAAATTGCCGCGGGAAAAACTTTTCCACCACAATAGTCGACGTGCTCGCCGATAACGTTAATTCTACCTGAAGCACTGATTTTAAATTTGTAATCTATACCGTTAAACATAATTACGTCGTTCGTAATAATACTTAAAACCAAGCGTATTATCAACGATTTTAAAATATATTACGATAAATATATTATTTTTTATATCCTTTTGGATTAGCGCTTTGCCACTTCCACATACTTTCGCACATATCGTCCAAATTTAGTTCCGCTTTCCAGCCTAATTCTTTATACGCTTTATTTGAATCCGCGTACGAAGACGCGATATCTCCGCTTCTACGCGGCTTAAAGGAATAAGGTATCTCTTTTTTACAAGCTTTTGAAAACGCTTTTATAACGTCTAAAACGGAATACCCTACGCCAGTCCCTAAATTGTATATATGAACGCCGGGATAGGTTAGCTTTTCAATCGCCGCGACGTGTCCTTTAGCTAGGTCAACAACGTGTATATAATCGCGTACACCCGTCCCGTCCGGGGTATCGTAATCGTTACCGAAAACACCGACTTCGGGATAAATACCGACTGCAACTTTTGCAATAAAAGGCGCAAGATTATTAGGTATTCCTTGCGGATCTTCCCCGATGAAACCGCTTTCGTGCGCGCCTATCGGGTTAAAGTATCTAAGTAAAGTTACGTTCCACTCTTTGTCTGATAAATACAAGTCGGACAAGATTCTTTCTTGAATAAGTTTACTCGTTCCGTAAGGATTGGTCGTTCCGCCGGTTTTACAGTCTTCGGTAATAGGCAAAACTTCGGGATCCCCATAGACAGTCGCTGAAGATGAGAAAACCAACTTTTTGCAGCCGTGATTTTTCATCGTCTCAACCAACACCAAAGTGCCGTAAAGGTTGTTGTCGTAATATTCTATAGGCATACGACAACTTTCCCCTACCGCCTTTAATCCTGCAAAATGAATTACCGCCGATATATCGTTTTCGCTAAAAATTTTATCTAACAAAGCGCGGTCTCTTACGTCTCCTTCGTAAATTTTTACAGATTTTCCTGTAATTTTTTCAACGCGCCTAACGCTCTCTTCGCAAGAATTTGAAAAATTATCGACGACGACAGCGTCGTATCCCTTGTTTAAAAGTTCCACCAAAGTGTGTGAACCTATATAGCCGGCACCACCCGTAACTAAAATTTTCATAAAAAAACCCCCTATTTTTTTTATTATTATATCATTTTGAGAGAATAATGTAAACTTAAACGACGCGTAATTTGCAAAAAGCGTTTTAAAGTACTCAACAACCGCTCAAGAAAACTAACGATAAAGTCTCAATGAGCGTAACGAAAAATGGAGAGTAAAAAAAGAAAAAGCCGCATAAGCGACTTTTCATTTTGGAGGTACCACCCGGATTTGAACCGGGGCGTAAAGGTTTTGCAGACCTTTGCCTTACCGCTTGGCTATGGTACCTTAATATGAAATTGTAAAAAAAAATGGAGCGGGAAACGAGATTCGAACTCGCGACATTTGCCTTGGCAAGGCAACGCTCTACCACTGAGCCATTCCCGCATATCCATTAATAAAAGTTGTCTGGTGGGAACAACAGGGCTCGAACCTGTGACCCCCTGCTTGTAAGGCAGATGCTCTCCCAACTGAGCTATGCTCCCAAACGACGTTTGCTTTTTGAATGCTTATATATAATATCAAATTCTATAATAAAAGGCAAACGTTTTTAATCGATTTTTTAAAAAAAATCAAAAATTTTTAAACTTTTTTTTAAAGTTGAAAACTTTAAGTAAAATCAATCTAATTTAAAGGTTTTTCCGTCAAGATAATATAGATAATCTTCTTTATTAAACCTCAAAGTGAGGCTTATTGCCGAAAGCGCTAAATCCTTTACGCCGAATTTTTTATCGATAGCGTTGTTGCCGTATTTTCCATCGCCCAAAATAAAATGTCCTACGTGCGACAAATGCGCGCGTATTTGATGAGTTCTTCCCGTTAACAACTCGACTTCGAGAACGGAAGTTTCTCCGTCGGTACTCAAAACGCGATACTTCGTTCGTATATTGACCGAACCTTTAACCTTTCGGTCGGTAACGGTTACGAAGGAATTTTTCGCGTCTTTAAAAAGATAACCTTCTAAAAGTTCCACCTCTTTATCCATAACGCCGTAAACTCGTGCGCGATAGAGTTTTATAAAAGACCTATCCTTAAACCCGCTAACGATTTCGTTATAAGAAGCCTCGTTGCGGGCAAAAATCATTACTCCGTCGGTATTTCTATCGAGGCGGTGACAAAAATATAAAATTCCTTCGCTAGATAACTCTTTAAAAAAGTCTTCGGAAGTTATCCCTTTCGGTTTATAAACGACTAAAACGTTTTCATCCGCATATAAAGTTTTATATTTAACCAAAGGCTTTTCTCCGTCGTAATAAACGATAATTTCGTCGCCACAGTCGACGTAAAGGTCCTTAGAAACGCGCGTTCCGTTAACCTTTATATCTTTTTTGCGAAACAGTTTATTGAGCGTTGAAAAGGAAAGCCCTCCGTCATACACGGCAAGCAAGAATTTGGATAATTTAGTTTTTTCTTTTGATTTGAAACTTCTCATCTATTAAAAACCGTTTAAAAAGATATAGCGAAATGATTGCAAAGATTATTAAAAGCACGATTAAAGGACGCTTTAGCGCAAAATAGCACGAGTACGCCGCAAGTAATGCAAAAACCGCCTGAAAAACAAACGAAAACGCAGTAAGCCTAAAACCGATTTCTCTTTTCATTACCGAAAGTGCAGCAAAGCACGGCGGATAGAAAGCGATAAACGTTAAAAGCGCAACGCAAGAAGCCGCTGAAAGCGTCCCGCTAAAACAAAGCGTCGTAAGCGTTGATAAAAAAGCTTCTTTGGCAAAAAGCCCGCATAACACGGCAGCGCCTATTCTAAAATCGGTTATACCGACGGGTGCGAAAATTTTTACTAAAACGCCGCCTAAAAACGCTAAGATACTATTTTCCGCGTCGTTTTTGGCGACGTAAGTTAAGTCAATCGATACCGCGCTTAAGATAAAAACTGCGATAGAAACGGACAAAACGATTGCCGACACTTTGATTATAAATTGTTTTACGGAATTTATCAAGGGTTTTAAGGTGTTTTTTAAACAATTTATTCTAATTATCGGAAGTTCTAATATAAGCGGCGGTATTTTTTCCTTTTTATCGCCGAAAAAGAGTTTGGAAAACAGCGCGGCAAAAACTAATCCGAAAAAATATAGTGCAATAATTACCAAGAAAGATTGCTTAAAAGCTTTGGAACAAATATAAAAATAAACGGGCAGTTTTGCCGTGCAACCGATGAACGGCAAAGTTAACGATACTTTTTCTTTAAGTTTTCTATTCTCTAACCCCTTAGTAAGCGTTAAAGACACCGTCGTACACCCGAAGCCGCTTAAAAGCGCGAAAAGCGCCCGTCCGTTTAGCCCGAATTTATTTAAAATTCCGTCGAAAACGAAAGAAAATCTCGCTATAAGCCCAGATTGCTCGAGATAAATCAAACAATAATTCATTATTATAATGGACGGTAAAAGCCCCGCTAAAACGCCTACACCGCCGAATACGCCGTCCGCAACAAGACGTACGGTAAATTCGCTCGCCCCTAAGTTATTCAACGAATCCGCGCATTTATAACCGAAAAGATCTATCAAAAAAATAAGCCGTTCACTCAAAAGTCCGCCGACGCCGTATTTTCCAAAGGAAAGATAAAAAGCAAAAACGCAAAAAAGTATAAAGCATAAAGTACCTAATATTTCGTGCGTGAAAATTTTATCGGCAAAAGTAAACGGCTTATTTGGCGGCGTAAAACTTTTTATTGCTTTTTCGTAGTCGAAATTACGCGGCGGAAAAAAGTCGTTTTCAGAAATTATCTTCTTTAAAAACGTCAGGTCGCGTTGATTGGTGGCGTTAATTTTTACAAAGTTTAAATCGCAATCGTTTAAAAGTTTAAAATCGATTTTCCCGCCCGACCTAATTAAATCTTCGGTACAGTTTATCAAACATACAATCGGTTTGTTCAGTTTTATCAGAGATTTAGTTAACGACAGGGCGGCGTCAAGCCTTACTGCCTCGATAACGTTTATAATTAAGTCGTAATCGCCTTCCTCTAAATACTTTATAGACGCGGCTTCTTCCATAGTGTACGCGTCGAAAGACGATAACCCCGGCAAATCGACTACCTTGACAGTTTTTTTGCCGAAGCGAAACTTGCCTTCGACGATATCAACCGTTACGCCGTGCCAGTTGCCCACCCTTGCATTTGATTTCGTCAGTCCGTTAAAAAGAGTGGTTTTACCGCTATTGGAATTACCCGTTATTACGACTTTCAATTTGAACCTCTATCGCGTCAAGCACTTTTTTGGAAACGGCTAAAAGTTTTCCGCCGCTTGAAATTATATAAGTTTCACCCGCCTTTTCAACGGTTACGATTTTCCCTACGTCTACGCCGAAGGCTTTCAATTTAAGGAGTAAGCCGTGCGTTAACGTCGTACTTAACACCTTTACTCTTTTTCCGCTTTTTATCGTGCTTAACTTCATAGGATTATTTTATTTTTCTTTAAATTTTTTTATGATAAAAAGACTATCGTAAACGTTAAGTCTTTTACGATAGTCTTAAAAATTTTATTATAATTACAAACTAGTATATAAATATTTGCTAAAACTATTCCGCCCAAACGAAATTATCTTTGCCGGCTCCTAATTCAAAGTGGTATTTTACTATACCTAAATCTATCTTGACGTAAAATCCGAATCCCGCTTTTAACGAAACTTTTCCGTCGGCGTAACCAAACGTGAATTTTTGTTGATTCATCGCAGTCGGCGCTAAAAGCGCGGCGTTAATTCCTTTTATAAACCACTCGGGCGGGTTAACCGCGTTAGAAACTTTATCAATCGTCTTAACGCTATGTTTTACCCCTTTGACGCTACCGTAACCTATCGCTAAAACGCAATAAAGTTTTTCGCCTTCCTCAATTTTAAACGCCGTTTTAATCTTTTTGTAAGTCATCGCTACCCAACAAGTGTTAAGACCAAGTACTTGAGCGTATAGCACGATTTTTTCGCCGTAATAACCTATTTTTTCATCCTCGCCCTTTTTACCGATCAGCGCAACGTAATTTTTTACGCCGGAAAATTTTCCGTAATGCGCCATAAAACCGTCGAAGGCTTTAGGTTCGTCGAAAACGAGCTGAATATTCAAATCGCTTTCTAAATTGCAACGCTCTACGAGTCCGCCGAGTTGCGCGCGTAAATCTTCGTCGATAGGTTTATCTAAATAAGATCTTACCGAACGTCTTTCTTCCATTGCTTTTAATAAATCCATTTTTATACCTCGTATATATATTTTTATTGCCGTAAGGCAAAATTTCAAATTATTCGCTTCTTAACGCAACGACGGGATCCTTTTTAGCCGCCAAACTTGCGGGAATAAGCCCCGCAATCATCGTTAGCCCTACGCTAATCAGCACCATCAAAAGTACGTTAAAGGGCGTAAGCGTAGCGATAGTCGCTATGCCGAAGGCTTTACTTACTATCAAGTTTAAGATTGCCGAAATCAAATAAGTTACGCCTATACCAATAAGTCCCAACACACCGCCTATTATGAACGTTTCGGCGTTAAATAATCTCGACACGTCGCATTTTCTGCCGCCAAGCGAACGTATAACGCCGATTTCTTTAATTCTTTCGATTACCGAAACGTAAGTTATAATTGCTATCATAACGGTAGAAACCACCAAAGAAAGCGCCGTAAACGCGATAAGCGCCGCCGTTACGACGTCTATCATATTATTGACGAGACCTATAACTATCGAAAGATTATCGGTATAAATTATTTCCGAACGTTCTTCCGCGGTTATAACCCTGCCGTCAACCGTTAAATCGCCTTTACCGTTCCAAGCGGAAATATAATCGGTAACGTTATCTTTATAAGTAAAATCGGTAGGATAAATTTTTACGGTGTTAGGCAAAACCTCTCCGCCGAGTTCTCTTTTTGACAGCGTGTAAGTTTTGGCGTTTTGTCCCGTCATAGACGCTATTAGCCCGTTAACGCCGCTACTTCCGACGAAACCTATTTCGGAATAATTATCGCCGTTTAAATTAAACTCGTAACTATACGTGATGCCGATATTTTGCATATTGTAATTCATACTCGTAAAAGACTCTTTTCCTTCGTCGCTAAGGTATTTTACGATTTCAGACTCTGCGTTTCTATTTAAAAACTTTTCGGTAAACGCCGACGTGTAATAAAATCCGCTTTCCATCGAGCCGTACGAGAGTCCGTCTTTTTGTTTCAAAATAGCGGTAACCGTCAGCGTTTCGCCTTCCCAATCTTCGCTTTCGTAAGCGTTATAAGTAAAGGGATTTATCGCAAAAAGCGGCGAAAGTTTATTTGTTTGGTTAAAAATTACATCGTTAGGATACCAAGTAAAGGTTTTACCTAAAAGTTCCTCGTAAGAAAACCTTCCTTTATCTAAATTGCTATCGTAATTATCGTCGCCGACCGCTTTAAACAGCAAGTTAACGAATTCATCCTGAGAATAATATCCGAGTTCGGCAAGCAATAAATCGGAAAGTTCGTAATCGCTGTTTACGACTATCATAATCTCGTTTGCCTTCGTAGCTGTTTTATCGCCGTAAATAATATCGTATTGCGACAAAATAAAATCTTCGTTATCGGGCGCTTGCATAAACGATTCGGTTAATATCGAGATATATTGAGAATACCCGTTATATTCGGTCTTTTCGAGCATAGAAACGTAAATTTGTTCCGCTGCCGCTAAAGAAATTCTTTTACTTTCATCGTAACCGCTTAATTTAAAATCGGTGTAAAAAGAATTTTTAACCTCTATTCCGTTATAAGTCGTTATTGCCGAATAATATTCTTCGGGCATTGCTTTTACGTAGTCTAAATAATCTTTAGTAATATCGTTTTTAACTTTCAAACTAGCCGCGTCGCCGCCTCTCGATACTAAATACTCTATAGTGGAATCAACGTTGATATAACCGTTTTCGACCGAGTTCTTTACAGCGTCCGCCTGCGTTTGACGATTGGTTCTTTGAGTTAACGCGGTTAAATTCATCGCCTCTTCGTTTATCGTAACGGGGTTTCCCGTAAGCATATCGTTTTGCATATCGCCTATGTAATTTTGTACGCCCGTCGATACCGAAAGCACCGAAGCAACGCCGATAATACCGATCGCGCCCGCCAAGCACACTAAAAGCGTCCTTTTTAGTTTTGAATGGAGATTCCTTGCCGAAAGCCAAAAAGTGGAAAAAAACGAAAGTTTCGACTTCTTGCCGACTTTTTTAGTCTTTGCCGCTTTGTTTTTATCAACCTTTTCGGTTTCAAAGTAAGGCATCGTGTCGGATAACACTTCTCCGTCCAAAAGGCGTATTATACGCGTGGAATATTTTTCGGCAAGTTCGAGGTTATGAGTAACCATAATTACCAAACATTCCGAAGATATTTCCTTAATAAGTTCCATTATTTGCACGGAAGTTTGAGTATCCAAAGCCCCGGTCGGTTCGTCGGCAAGTAAAATTTCGGGATCATTGACCAAAGCGCGCGCTATAGCAACCCTTTGGCATTGTCCGCCCGAAAGTTGGTTCGGCTTTTTGTTATATAAATCTTTAAGTCCCACTTTATCGAGGGCTTCTTTTGACCTTTTCACCCTTTCGGCTTTTTCAACGCCCGAAATCGACAAAGAAAGTTCGACGTTTTCCAAAATCGTTTGATGGGGAATTAAATTGTAGCTTTGAAACACGAAGCCGATACGATGATTGCGATAAGTATCCCAATCCCTGTCTCCGTAATTTTTCGTGCTTACGCCGTCGATGAAAAGTTCGCCGTCGGTGTAATGGTCTAAACCACCGATAATGTTGAGTAAAGTAGTCTTTCCACAACCCGACGGCCCTAAGATAGACACGAATTCGTTATCGCGAAACGTTAAATCTATCCCCTTTAACGCGTGTACCGTCATGCCCGGGGTAACGTAGTCTTTTTTAATTGCTTTTAATTTTAACATAAAAACTCCTAATAGTGTTAGATATTTTTTTAAGTAAAAAGCAGATCGTAAAAATCTGCTACCGTAATAGTTTTTTTAAAATGAAAAATAAGGAAGAAGCCTCTTCGTCGGATAAATTACCAAGCATAGGCTCTATCATTTCTTCTACTTTACGTTTTCGGTTTTCAAGCGCGGTTTTGCCGTCTTCAGTCAAAGATATTTGAACTTTTCTTCCGTCGCCTTTTACCTTTTCGCGGCGAACGAAACCTTTACTTTCAAGAGTGTTTAACGCACTTGCTATCCTTGCCGTGGAAACACCCGTTTTTACCGCCAAAGCGCCTGCGGAAAGCGGAGCGGCTTCGTCGCTTAAAATGCGCAAAATTACAAATAATCCTTTGTAGCCTTCGTCAATCAACTTAACTAAGCTACGCCAATTTTTCGATTGACAAAGATTTTTCATTTCTTCTTGTATCGCGGTAAACTTCATCTTTTGCTCCTTAAATTTTCCTAACGGTATTAGTATTATACTGCAAAACAGTCGTAAGGTCAATGAAAAATCGGCTAAAAATCTTGTGCTTTTTGTGAAATATTGTCGAAAAAACCGCTCGTTTCATTTAAAACGAGCGGCAATAAACTTTTATCGTTAATAAACGTTTTCAAAAACGGCGCAAATGCTTTCAACCGCTTCTTTCGAGAAAGGAGAATACAAACCGTTTTCGGTAAGCGTCGTAACGTATTCGGTCGTTTCAAGTAATTGTACGTAAATATCGACTGCGTTTTCGTAAGACGTTAAACTCGCGACGTAAAGTTCCAAAGAGGATACAAGCGATACCGAATAACTTATATAATAGCCCGCTTGATTAACGGTTACTAATCTAAAATACTGTTCGGGCGTAGTGTAGCCGGAGTAAATTTCGGGAATCGTATTTCCGAAAACCTTTTTCGACCAGTTGGAAACTATTTGAGTGTAGTTAACGGCGTCAAGGTTTTCTAAAGAATATACGTCAACTTCGGCTGCGCCGACGACCGCGCAAAGAGCGATCGTATAACTGTCGTTAACGAATTTACTATCCGACAAATAAGCGCTTTCGTTTTCCGTCAAAATAGTGGATAAATAACTAACGAACAACCATTCCGCACCTTGTGAATGCGTTTCCATAAGTTCGTAAGAACCGTCTTCGTTACCCATAAAGAAAAACCTTAAATAATGGCCGAATTCGTGAACGAAGGTTTCAACGGTCGCGTAAGACGATGAAAAATAGATATACGGAGTGTTTAAAGATACGAAGTAATTGGTGTAAGCGCCTTGATACGCGTCTTTGGAGTTAGCAATGAAATAATAGCCGTTACTTATAAAGTCGTTATAAACGCCGTAAATATCCTCGCCGAGCGTTTTGTAAAAACCGTCCAAAAGCGTTAAACTTTCTTTCTCGATAAAAGCACTTCCGAGCATGGCGTCTATTTCGTCTAAACGCGCGTCGCTAACGCCGTCTATCGCGTTAAGGCAATTATCGTAAGCGTCTTCCGCCGCTGAAACGAAACCGTTGGATAACGCTTCCGTATAAGACAAAGTGTCCGCGGGGGTGAATTCTCTTGCGTATTCGTTTTCGTAAGAATACGTCAAATAGTCGTCGTAACCGTAAATTTTCGCAATGGCGGTTTTAGTCTTTACGAGGTCGGTATACAAATCGTCGAAATCGCTTCCTAAAATTTGCGCGACCGTAAAACCGTCGTAACGTTGTTCTAATTCGACCACTTTACCTTCTAATTCAACGAGTTCGTCGGATACTACCGCTTGAGAAACCAGTTCTTGAATTTCTTCGTCGGTCATATCGTCTCCGAAAAATATAGTTTTGTATTTAGAATTCGCAAATAAGGAATAAAGTTTTTTAAATTCGTTGAACGCGGTGGAATATTTATCGTATAAATCGAGGTAACCCGAAATATTCACCTCGTCGCTCGTGTCCGTATAATAATATAGCGTCGCGACGTTTACTGCGTCTATAAGTTTATATAACTCGTTAGAAACGAGCAAAGAAAGAATTTGACAGGACAAATCCGACGCTTCTTCTTTCACGACCATGTCGTTGAGTTTTTGGATATTGCTAATCGTCGTTTGGTAAGTATCTTCGGAATACTCTACCAAAGGAAGTTTGTTATAAACGCATTCTTCGTCTATAACTAAGCCCATTACGTCGCTTTTAAACGAGCAACCAACTAACGTAAGCGAAGAAAATACGATTGCAATCGATAAAATCATCGCGAGAATCTTTTTCGTTTTCATATAACCACCTCTTAGTTTATTTTTGATTTATAATAAGCCTTCATAGCCATCGAATCGTCCGTTTGATTTCCGCGTGATTCGCAAATAACGTGCGGCGTTAATCTTAATTTTAAAAGTGCGTCGATAAAAGGCTCGTAATTAGGTCCGTAAATCTCGTCGTCGAAGTTAAGATGCCTTACTTCTCCCTTTTGAGAATATTCTATCTTGGAAAAATGAACGTGAAAGTTTTTAACACGCTCGTAACCGAGTTCGTTTATCATGTAGTTCATTTTTTCAACGAAATCATCCACAGTTTTTAAACTGCCTTGCTCCCTTGCGTTTATATGCCCGAAATCTATGGTCGGCAAATATATATCGTCGACCTTGCATAAATCGACTACTTCTTTTACGTCGCCTATTTGCGCGATTTTACCCATGGTTTCGGGGCATAAAATTATATCGGAGAGGTTTTCCGCTTTCATAATTTCAGCAAGACGTACGAATCTTTCTTTAGTTCTTAAAAGTGCGGCTTCACGTGGCTCCTTGCCTTGGCTTGCGGGGTGGAATATAACTCTGTCCGCACCCATTATTTTAGCCATCGTAGCCGACTCGACTACGTATCTAAAAGAATTTTCCGTTTTTTCTTCATCAACGTTGGCAAAATTTATATAATACGGCGCGTGAACGCTTAGTTTTACGCCACAAGCGCTAAAAGCCTCTTTTAATAGCGCTGCTTTTTCTTCTTTTATATTTATCCCCCTACCGAAGGAATACTCGAATAAATCGAGCCCGTTGTCTTTTATCCATTTTGCGGCTTGCGCGGTTTCGGTATATCCCTCTTGATGGAATCTATCGCCTGCGCCGCTCGGTCCGAATAATATCATATCGATTGCACGTCCTTTTCAATTTGTTCTATTAATTCTTGAGCGTCGTTGAATTTTTTAACGTCTCTTAAGTAACGGATAAATTCAATTTTTACTTCCTTATCGTATAAATCGTATTCGCCGTCTACAATATAGGTTTCCAAAAGCACTTTACTCGTGGAAAAAGTCGGCGCGTTGCCGTAATTGGTTAGCGACGTCAATTGATATTTACCATAGTCGACTAACGTTACGTATACGCCTTGCTTAAGCGGCGCTTTTTCTTCGGGGATTTCAATATTCAAAGTGGGAAAACCTAAAGTTTTACCGACGCCCCTTCCTTTTATCACTTTACCCGAAATAAAATAGTTTTCGCCGAGAAGTTTAGAAGCCTCTTCGACTTGTCCTATCGCTAAAAATTCTTTAATTTTAGTAGAAGAAACCTTTTCGCCTTTTATCTTAACGAGCGGTAAACAAATAAACGTAACGCCTCTTTCTTTGCAATAAGATTTTAAAAAATCTTTATCGCCTTGGCGGTTGTACCCAAACGTGTAATCCTCTCCGCAAACTATTGCGGTAGGATTAAAATTTTTGAAGATAGTATCCAAAAAATCAAGTTTGTCGATTTTATAAAAATCACGACTTTCGGGCGCTACGATTACGTTGTCGACAGGTTCACCTTTTAAAGTTTCTATGGTTTCACGAAAGGTAAAAATGGCGTTTAATCGACCTATAGCCGCATTTCTTTGAAAAATAAAGACCGCAAGTTTGCTATCGTCGTTGAGTTGATTTTTTATTTCTAAACCTTTATAAATAAGTGTTTTATGCCCTAAATGCAAGCCGTCGAAACGACCTAAACAAATTACGTTTTTTTCCGTTTGCGGCTTAAAATAATCTAATATTTTCATATTTAAAATTATAAATCCCTAACGTAAACCTTCATTTTTAAAATTTTGCCTATAACCTCGCCGACACCCCAAAACTCGTCCAACGAAAAGACTTTATAAAGTCCGCACGGCAAATCGTACTCGTCTTTTAAACCGTCTAAAAGTCTTTTAGACTGCGTTTCGTCAAGCGTAAGAGTTGGATAATCCAAAACCGCTTCGGGCTTTATAAGGTATTTTGACGGTTCTTGGCTATCGAGAAAATCTTCAACGCTTATGGAATTTGAAATATCGAATTTACCCGATTTTACGCGCGTAAGATTAGTCATAACGCCGACGCAATTTAACGCGGCAGCCATATCTCTTACGATAGAACGTATATAAGTACCACCGCCGCAGCGGATTTCGAACTTAAACGCGGAATCGGTTACTTTTTCTAAAAGTTTTATCGAATATATACTGACTTTTTTCGGCGGCAATTCTACCTCGACACCACGCCTTGCAAGTTTATAACTTCTTTTACCGTCGACGAATTTAGCCGAATACGAGGGCGGAATTTGCTCTATCTCCCCTATTAAACGAGGGATAACTCCGTTTATATCTTCTTCAGTCGGCAAGGCGACGGAATACCCGTTCGGCTCGGTTTCTAAATCGAGCGACGGCGTGGTATACGCAAAATCAAACGTCGCAACGTAAGTCTTTTCTTTATTTAATAAAATATCGAAAAGACGCGTGGCTTGTCCCACGGCAACGGGAAGAACCCCCGACGCCAAAGGATCCAAAGTACCTAAATGCCCGCACTTGGATTTTAATTTTTTCTTAACTTTATTGACGCAATAGGCGGAAGAATCCCCAACCTTTTTGTTTATGCAAATAAATCCTATCATAAAAGATAATTACCTATAGTAAATACGAGCTTATCAATAACGTCCTCGTAATATCCGCTTAAAACGGCACCGCTCGCGTTCTTATGTCCCCCGCCCCCGAAAACCGAAGCGATTTCCGCAACGTTACTCTTTTGAGAACGAAAACTTATTCTGTAAAAATTCGGTTTTGCTTCTAAAAGTGAAACGCCTACGTCAACGCCCGAAATCTTCGTGAGATAATCAACTAAGCCGATAGTCGCGTCCTCGGTCGCGCCGACCTCTTTTAAATCGGCTTGAGAAACGGTCATTATAGCAAGTCTATCGTTTAAAAAGTATCTTATTTTACTTAACGCTTTACCGAAAATTTTAGCCTTTTCTTTGGAAACGTTTCTTACCAAGTTATCGTAAACTTTGGTAAAGTTTGCGCCCAAATCTAAAAACTCGGAAACGGCTTTAAAAACTTCGCCGTCAAGTCCCGCGACCGAAAAATTATTGGTGTCGGTAATCAAGCCCGTCAACAAATATTCTGCAATCCTTATATCGATTTCAACGCCGATTCGTTTGAAAATTTCAAAAATAACCAAGGTGCAAGACGGTTTTTTTAAAATTAAGTCGTATTTTGCGTATCTTGAATTAGTTGAATGGTGGTCTATCGCGAAAGTTTTCCTTTTTTTGGAAAACGCGTCGGCAAACCTTCCTAAATGGTCTAACGTGGGAGTATCCACCGCAATATAACCGTCGTAATCGTCTTCTAATATTTGAGAAGGTTCGAAAGGTATCCAACCTAAATTACTCGGTGCGACCTTATCGGTGCAAACGATTTTACAAGGCTTATTGAGTTTTAAAAAAGCGTAATATAAAGCAAAAGCGCATGATAAGGTGTCGCCGTCCGGACGGGCGTGACAAAAAATCACAGCGCTTTTTAAATTTAGCAATTCTTTTGAAAAATCATTTAGCGTCATCTTCGTCACCGTAAGTAAATCCGCTTATTATTCGGTCGATTTTTTCACCGTATTCAAAAGAAGTGTCGGGAATAAAATTGATTTTAGGAACGGTTCTTATACGCATTTCTTTGGCTAAAAACCTTCTAACCGAAGCCGCTTCTTCCGTAATTGCGTTAAAAGTCGCTTTTTTAAGGCTTTCGTTAGTCGAATACACGCTAACGTAAACCGACGCTTCTTCTAAATCGGACGTAACTTTAACGCCCGATATAGAAAACATTTCGGTTATATACGGATTTTTAACTTGAGTCGAAAGGAATTCGTAAATAAGTTTAGCAAATTCCTTTTCAAGTCTTTTTTCTCTCTTTTCTTTCATGGTTAATCCTTTACTTGTTCAACGACGTAGCATTCTATATAGTCGCCTACTTTAATATCGTTGAAGTTTTCTATGGAAATACCGCACTCGTAGCCTTGCGCGACTTCTTTTACGTCGTCTTTGAAGCGTTTAAGTTGTAAAACGTTGCCTTCGCAAATCATAACGTCGTTACGGTAAATTCTAAGCTTAGCAGAACGCAAAATCTTTCCGTCGGTTACGTAGGAACCCGCAACCATACCTACGCCGGTAATCTTAAAGGTTTCTCTAACTTCCGCCTTGCCCATATAAATATCGGTATACTTAGGCGCGGACATACCTTTCATCGCCGCCTTGATTTCTTCGATAGCGTCGTAAATTACGCGGTACAACTTAACGTCGATTTTTTGTCTTTCCGCCAAAGTCTTAGCCTTGCTATCGGGACGAACGTTAAAGCCTATTATAATGGAATTGGTCGAATCGGCAAGCATTACGTCGGTTTCGTTAATCGCACCGACGCCCGCGTGTACGACGTTAACCTTAACTTCGTCGTTACTGAGTTCGGTTAAAGACTGCTTAACCGCTTCAACCGAGCCTTGAACGTCGGCTTTTATGATGATATTAAGGTTTTTAAGTTCGCCGTCGCTGATTTTCGAGAATAAATCGTCCAAAGTAATCTTTTCGGATCGTCTCATCATTTCTTCACGCTCTTTATTTCTTCTTTCTTCGGCAACGAGTTTCATAAGTTTATCTTCGGCAACCGCAAAGATTAAATCGCCCGCGTTAGGTACTTCTTCCAAACCAAGTACCGAAACGGGGGTTGACGGCGGGGCTTCTTTAACCATTTTACCCTTGTCGTCGAACATTGCCCTAACCTTACCGGTGGAAGTACCTGCAACGATGTAATCGCCCGTACGCAAAGTGCCGTTTTGAACGAGTATGGAAGCAACGGGACCTTTACCTTTATCGAGTTTTGCTTCGATAACGGCGCCTTTTGCCAAACGTTTGGGGTTGGCTTTGAGTTCCTTCATCTCGGCTTCCAATAAAATCATATCGAGAAGTTTATCTACGCCCTCGCCGGTTTTTGCGGAAACGGGAACCATCATAACGTCGCCGCCCCAATCTTCAACCAAAACGCCTCTTTCGGAAAGTTGTTGACGAACCCTATCTATATTCGCGTGGGGTTTGTCTATTTTGTTAGCCGCTATAATAATCGTAACGCCCGCCGATTTAGCGTGGTTGATAGCCTCTACCGTTTGCGGCATTATACCGTCGTCTGCGGCAATAACGATTACCGCTATATCGGTAACTTGAGCGCCCCTTGCCCTCATCGCGGTGAACGCGGCGTGTCCCGGCGTGTCGAGGAAGGTAATTAAACTTCCGTGCGTCGAAACTTGGTACGCACCGATGTGTTGCGTAATACCGCCCGCTTCGCCGTCGGTTACGTGGGTGGACCTAATGTAGTCGAGTAACGAAGTTTTACCGTGGTCGACGTGCCCCATTACGGTAACGACGGGAGGACGAACGATTAAATCTTCTTCGTTATCTACGTCGTCGGAGAAGTTTTCGTTTAAAACTTCCTCGGCGGTCTTTTCAAGTTTTAATTCGAGTTCTATCCCGAGCCCCGCGGCAACGAAGCCGGCGGTATCGAAGTCGATAGAATCGTTTATAGTTTTAATTATGCCTTCTTTGAATAAAAGTTTAGTGATTTCAACTGCGGAAACGCCCAACTTTTCACTAAGTTCTTTTAAAGGAATAATTTCTTTGGTGATGACGGCTTTATCTACTTTAATACGGCTTTCAACGACGTCCGACTTAGCCTTTTTGGTACGGACTTTTCTGTAACCGCTCTTATCCTCGTCAAAGTCGCTTACGTTGACTACGCCGCGCATTTGAGATTTTTTGTTGACGGCGCGCTTATCGTCGTAATTCTTACCGTCGGATTTCTTTTTATTAAAGTTTTTATTATTGTCCTTAGGAATAAACGCGATTTCTTGAGGCTTTTTACCGGGCATCGGACGTATTGCCTGAGGTCTTGTGTTTTGTTCCGAAGGCTTGCGTGAAACGCCGTCTTGAGAATAAGATCTATCGCCTTGTTGACGAATAGGTCTATCGCCTTGTTGACGGGGTTGACGTTTATCCCCGACAACGAATTCGCGTTTTTGTTGTTGAGGTTGACGTGGCGTAAAGGTGCGGACGGAAGGTTGTTTTTGAGCCTCTCTTTTCGCCCTTTCGGCGGCTTCGCGCGCGTCGGACTCTCTTTTAAGTCTTTCAATACGCTCTTTTTCCGCTTGTTTCGCCTTTTCCTCGGCTTCGAGTTTCGCCTTTTCCTCGGCTTCCTTGGCGGCTTCTTTGGCTTGTTTAGCCTCGTTTTCTTTTTGAACTCTTAAAGCTTCCGCCTTCGCTAATTCTTCGGCTTCGGTTATCTTCGCTTGTTCTTGAAGCTCTTTTTCTATACGAGCTTCTTCCTCTAAACGAAGTTTTTCTTCCTGTTTTTTCTTTTCTTCGTCAACGATAGCGTCTTGCTCACGCTTAATTTGGGCTTCCTTGCTTTGTTTGGCAGCCTTTTTTAAAGCGTTTTCTTTTTCACCGAGCATTTTGGTAATATCGTTTACCTCTTTATGGCTAGACTTTGCCCTGTTAAGAAGGTCGGAAAGCGAACCGTTTAACGCAATGGCAACGCTTTTGATATGACTTACAGTAGCTTCTTTCTTTTCCATTCTGAATTTTAGCCTCCGAATTGTGCGAATTTTTCGTTTAAATTATCTATAATTGCCGAGGCAAGCGAAGCGTCGAGTATCGCCGCAAGCTTGCAATTTTCTTTTGAAAAAACGTCTTCAAGTTTATCTTCTTTAGACACGACTACGACCGAACCGTACTTTTTAGCAAGTTTCAAGGCGTCTTTTTTAGTGTTATCGGACGCGGTACCGCATAAAAGCAGTAAAGGTATACCGCCTTTAAGGGTTGATATTGCGTTTACCCCTAAACGAACTTTCCCCGCCTTCACGGCGAATCCTATATAAGAATAGATTTTATCGCGCATCAGTTACCTTCCTTTTTCGAAAAAGTCAGCAAATCGTCGTAAACGCTTTGATCCACCTTTTCACGAAAGGCGCGGTCTAACGCGCGCGATTTTATCAACTTCTTTTTACAGTCGTCGCTTCCGCAAAAATACGCGCCCCTGCCGTCCGCCTTACCCGTAAGGTCGACGGAAAAGCTTCCGTTAAATCTAACCACTCTTATAAGGTCGGTTTGAGGAAATTTATTTCTGCAACAAACGCAAGTTCTTTCGGGAATACGTTTCATACTTACCCTCGATAAATTATTCGGCGATTTCCTCACCTAAATTTTCGTTAGAAGACGCTAAGCCTTCTTCGGTTGCCTTGGAAAGACTTTTAACGTCAATCTTCCAACCGGTAAGACGTGCGGCAAGTCTTGCGTTTTGACCATCCCTACCGATAGCCAAAGACAACTTGTCGTCGGGTACTATTACCCTTGCGACCTTCTCGCCTTCCATTGCGGTAACTTTAAGCACGGTTGCGGGAGATAAGGCTTTGGATATATATTCCAAAGGATCTTCACTCCAAGTAATTATGTCTATCTTTTCACCGCCGAGTTGTTGAACTATAGCGTTAACCCTAACCCCGCGCATACCGACGCAAGCACCGACCGCGTCGATGTTTTTATCTTCGCTGTAAATTGCGATTTTGGTTCTTTGTCCCGCTTCACGAGCAACCGACTTGATTTGAATAAAGCCTTGCTTGATTTCGGGAACTTCGTTTTCGAATAATCTGCGAACGAGTCCCGGCGCCGTCCTCGAAACCAAAACTTGAGCGTTTTTACCCAACGTCCTAACCTTTTTGACGTAAACGGTTATTTTATCGTTAACCGCGTACTTTTCGGTAGGAATCTGGTCTTGGGGAAGCATTACGCCTTCTAATTGACCGCTACCGATTTCGACGTAAACGGTGTTGTTTTCGATACGACGGATAATGCAGTTTTGAATGCCTTCCTCTTTATCTTGGTATTCGGAGATAGTATGGTCGCGCTCGAACTCTCTAAACCTTTGAGTTATAACTTGTTTGGCGGTTTGAGCGGCTATTCTACCGAACTTTTTAGGAACGAATTCCGTTTCGAAAGTGTCGCCGAGTTTATAAGATTTTTTGTGAAGTTTAGCCGCTTCCAAAGAAATTTCCTTATCGGGGTCCACGACCTCTTCAACGATTTTTTTGGTAGCGTAAAACTTAGCGACGCCCTTTTCGGGATTAAGTTTAATATGAATATTGTCCGCGCTATCGCCCGTATGTTTCTTATACGCAGATAAAAGCGCGGTTTCAAGCGCGGAAATCAAAATCTCCGAACTAATGCCTTTTTCCTTTTCTAAATCCTCGATAGCAAGAAAGAAATCCTTATCCATCTTATCCTCCTCGTCGCGAAACTTTTGCGACGTAAAATAATTTAAAATTTAAGATTTTATAATTGATTTTTACGATTTTTATTTTTGACGTAATTTTAAAAAATCAATCGAATTCAATAGCGACGTTTATTTTTGCAATGCGTGAGCGCTCGAATTTTTCTTCTTCGCTGCCTATTAAAACGGTTACGGAATTATCGTCGTAAGAAGTCATAACGCCTTCAAAAAACTTTTTGCCTTTCATCGGAGCGAAAAGTTTTATTTCCACCTTCTCGCCTAAATGTTTTTCAAAATCCCTTGCCGTTTTAAACGGTCTGTCTAAACCCGGACTTGAAACGTTCAAAGTATAAGCGGCGCCGTAAGTGGGATCTAATTCGTCCAACGGTTCGTTTATAAGATTGTGGAACTTTTCGAGAGTTTTTAAATCGATTCCGTCCTCGATATCGACGAAAACGGTTAAGGACGGCGTTTTACCCGCCTTCATTTCGACGTCGACGAGTTCCAACCCCTCTTTATCCGCAAAAGGTTGTAAAAAATCTAAAATCTCACGATTAGTTTTTAACTTCATACTTTTTTCCTTTACAAAAAATTTTGAGAGTGGCAAGCCACTCTCATTAAGTAATAACCACTATTGAGCATTTATATATTAACACAATTAAAATATAATTGCAAGCGTTTTTAACGAATAATTTCAATTTGTGAACTTTAAACGATAAAATATTGCCGTTAAAATGGTAAAGATTTACGAATTCTTATTATTTCCACGAATAATTCGCTCGTAGCCAAAGCGTCCGAGTACGCCCTGTGATGGCGGAAAACTATCCCGAATTTATCACATAAAGTGTTTAACTTGTAGTTGGAAACGCCGAATATATTTTCACGCGCAAGCGCTAAAGTATCCATAAGCGGATTATCGAAATAATAATCTATCGCCTCGCCTTGTCTTTTTATGAAGCGAGAGTCGAAATCGATATTATGAGCAACCAATGTCGAGCCTTCGCAAAATTTATAAAAATCTCCGCATACCTCGCTAAATTTAGGTGCGTCTTTTACCATATCGTCGGTAATACCCGTTATGTCAACAACTTCTTGCGGAATACGCTTTTCGGGGTTAACGAGGGTCGAAAAATACTCCGTCGCGACGCCGTCGATCATTTTTACTGCGCCGATTTCGGTTATTTTATCGTCAAAATCGGTTCCCGTCGTTTCAAGATCGAAAACCACGAAGGTACGTCCTTTAAAACACTCCGGTATAGTTTTTACTTCTAAAAAGTTATCTTGCGTTTCCGTTTCGAGTTTACGGGGAAAAACCAAAGCGTAATTTTCGGGGCAAGGTCTATGCGCCCTTTGCTTAGGCACGAAGTTTTTAGGAAATACGCATAAGTTTATGCTTCTATAAGTGAAATTGATATAGTCGCCTCTCTTTTGGAAGTCTCCGCGCGCGATAATTTCGGAAGACTCTTGCAGTTTTTGAACTTTGGGCAAGGTTGTCTTCGTAGGAAAACAAGTCCCCGTAAGCGTACCCGTTCGGTCGTTTATCTCAATCAAAAAGAAAGGTTTGCCGGTTTTCGTTACCCGTTCTTCGATGCGATTAATTACGCCCGCAACGTAGACCTCTCCAATAAAGTTTTTGGTGTCGGATATGTAAGTGCATTTTCTTTCCGTATCGTTGTCGAAAAGCCGCGTTACCTCGTCGACTAAAAAGGTGCGTGTTTCGCGCGTGTAGACTTCGGGAGTTACGGTTTTAGGAATAAAATCATCGTCAAATCCGCCGTCGTTTTTATCGTTTTCCACCAATACTTTGAAGTCGTTAACGAAACGTCCCGACAAATAGTCCTCAATTTCTTTGACGATTCCGTTGGAATTTACGTAGTCGTACGCCGTTTCCGCAACCAAAAGTTTAACGGTTATAAGCCCTCCGTTTTTAGTAAAAGACGACTCGTCCGTCGTTACGAAATCGGATATAGCCTTATGCGCGCCACTTAAATAGTCTTTAATCTCTTTAAAAACGAACTCTTTTTCGGCAAGTATTTTTTCAAACCGGAGGTCAACGGATAAAAAACTGTCCGGTATAGCCTCTTTTATTTGATTTTTTATTACGGAAGAAACTTCTTCCGTTACGTTAAAGTCGGTCAAAAAAGACAAACTCAACGATTTTTCGGAAAGGGAAATTTCTCCGTGTTTTAAAGCGATTTTACCGCTATTCGATATCGAATCGTTAATTCTATCTAAAATGTTACTCATTATTTAATAACTCGTCTATTTCCTTTATAAAAATTCTTTCGGCATCCGCTTCGTCGCAAGTGGCGTAAACTTCGCCTTTCTTAAATAATACGCATTTTCCGTCGCCGCCCGCGATTCCTAAATCGCACTCTTTTGCTTCACCGGGACCGTTGACGACGCATCCCATTACCGCAACTTTTAAAGGTTTATTTATTCCTTCAACGGCGGCTTCGACCGCGCTTAGAAGCCCTTTCATATCGTATGCCGTTCTTCCACAAGTCGGGCAAGACACTACTTCGACGTAATTTTTATCTAAACCGACGCTTCTTAAAATGCGTTTCGCTGCTAAAACTTCTTCTTTTATCGGGGCGGTCAAGGAAACGCGAATAGTGTCGCCTATACCGTCTAACAGCAAACTGCCGATACCTATCGCGCCTTTTACAACGCCGTAATTTAAACTCCCCGCTTCGGTAACCCCGAGATGCAACGGATAATCGGTTTTTTCTCTTAAATATCTATAAGTCTCAACCGTGGTTTTTACGTCGGACGCTTTTGCCGAAACCACGATATTCTCTACGCCGAATCTTTCCAACGAAGCAACTTTTTCAAGAGCGCTTTCGGCAAGCGCCGTAGCGCTTCTACCGTACTTATCGTAGAATTTTTTTTCAATGCTTCCGCTGTTGGAACCAACCCTTACCGCGACGCCGCTATCCTTTATTGCTTTAGCAACGATTTTCAGCTTATCGTCGCCGCCGATATTGCCGGGGTTTATCCTTACTTTATCCACGCCGTTTTCAATTGATTTTAGCAAAAGTCTATAATCGAAATGAATATCGGCAACTAACGGCATTGGACAATTTTTCTTAATTTCTTTTATTGCTTTCGCGTCGTCCTCGTCTTTAACGGATACCCTAATAACGTCGCAACCTAAATCGTAAACTTCTTCAATTTCTTTGATAACTTCTACAATTTTGGATGTTTTTACGTCGCACATAGTTTGTATTTTTACAGGCGTTCCGCCACCAAAGCACAAGTTACCTACTTTTATTTTTTTAGTCATTTTAAGCCCTATTCATCTCGTACAAAATTCTTAAGCCTTCTAAAGTAAGGCGCCTGTCGATAACGTCGATGCAAGGCGTTTCAGCCGCTATCGTTTCACTTAAGCCGCCGGTCGCAACTACTACCGCGTCGTCCCGTTTCATTTCCTTTTTCATCTTGTAAACAATCTTTTCGACGAGCCCTGAAAACCCGTATAAAAGCCCCGCTTGCATATTGGTTATGGTCGACTTACATATAATCTTTTTAGGAAGTTCCAACTCGATATGCGGAAGTTGCGCGGTACCGTTAACCAAGGAATCCAGCGAACCTTTTATTCCGGGAGCGATAACGCCGCCGATAAGTTCACCCGTTTCGGTTATTACGTTAAAGGTGGTCGCCGTGCCGAAGTCAATGCAAATAACGGGTTTTCCGTTGCCGTATTTTTTATATGCGGAAACACTGTTTACTATACGGTCGGCACCTACTTCCCTCGCGTTATCGACCTTAATATTTAGCCCCGTCTTTATTCCCGGTCCTACTAAAATAGGCGTATGTCCTAAAAAATACTCGCACATATGTTGCATCGTATAATTAAGTTGCGGTATAACCGACGATAAAATCACGCCTTCAATGTCGGTCTTTTTCAAATTAGCGCTTTCAAGCAAATCTTTAACGACGATCCCGTATTCGTCCGCCGTTTGACTTTTGCTTGAAGAAACGCGGAAACTTGCTATAAGTTCGGTTCCGTCGTAAACGCCGTATTTTACGTTGGTATTACCTATATCTATACAAAAAATCATTTGATTATCCTCTACGTTTAATATTCTTTTCCACGATTTTCGTAATCCTTAGAATTACGGGCGCGCAAATAAGGTTTATGGCAAGTTCAACTAAAAAGTTTACGCCTGCGCAACCGATTACCAAAAAGTAGATAACGGTGCTGCCGTCCTCGACGAAGTTGGCGCTTAAAGTATCGCTCATTAAAAGCGCGCCTAAAATAAACAATCCCGTGTTAATTATCGGGCAAATCGCCGCCGAAATAAACGACGCCGCCGTTTCGTTTTTATCCTTCAACAATACGTAACAGCCACCCGACGCCAAGCCGCAACCAAGCCCCTTGCCGAGGCAAGTTAACGCCGTTAAAAACGGATGGTCGTTAATAAGTATTGCGGTAAACGCGTCAACGCCGAAAAGCCCTTGTAAATAAACGATTACGCCGAAAATAAAGCCCAATAGCCCACCCGCAAGCGGTCCTAAAACCATACTCGCCAATACTATCGGCACTAAAACGAAACTTAAAGAAGTCGCGCCGATTTTTATAGACGAGCCAAAAAGTTGCAAAACTATAACGAGCGCTAACAAAATCGCGAAATACGTAAGGTTTTTCGCGGTCAAGTAACGCTCTTTAAAACTTAAGCGTGAAGAATCTCCACTATTCATAAAAATACCTCCAATCAGATTTCCAAAACGGAATATCTGTTGCAAAAAATTAAAAATGCGCGTATACCTCCCTAAATTAGGTGAGATTACTTACTTATTTTAATATATTTTACGATTTTTAGCAAACGAATAACCCCTTTTTGTAACATTTTGCACGTATAAATCCGTAATATATATTGACGGTAACCAAAACCGCCAAAAAATTATTACGGGAGAAAATTATGTTAAACTGTTTCAACAATAATTGCTGCTATCTTTACATACTTATAATTTTGCTTTTATTTTGTCAAGGCGGCTGCGTAAAATCCATTTTCGACAAAATTTGTGGCTGCGAATGCCTGTTTCCCATCTTAATACTTCTTCTTTTATGCAATTGTCAAGGTAAAAAGCCCCCTATCGGCGGAGGTAACAACTTCGGCGGTTGCGGTTGCAAATAAGTAAAAACTCTTTCTTTCATTTTTAATTCTTCAGCCTAAGAAAAAAGCGTCGCGATTTTGCGGCGCCGATTTCTTTTTTTATCCGATTTTAGTTTTTTAAAGCGTTTTTAGGTACGTTACTATGTTAATATCCTAAAAACTCAACGCCTTTAAGTAAGACGTCGTTTAAAAGTTCGTGTTTTAAGGAATAGAAAATTATTTTTCCGTCCCTTCTCGTTATCACCGCGTTATAGTTTTTCAAAAGTCTTAATTGATGACTTACGGTGGTTTGGTTAATCATAAGCGTGCGTGAAATATCCGTAACGCACATTTCGGAAATAGCAAGCGCAGATATAATTTTCAAACGCGTAACGTCTGAAAAAATGGAAAAAAAGTTTACTAATTCCGAAAGCATTTCATTGGTGGGAACGTAATCGTCTATCAAAGACTTGGTTCTTTTGTCAAGCAATAGAAGTTCGTTCATACACTCACCTTTAATATAGCCGTTTAAAGCGTACCGAAAATTTTAAAATTTCAACGACTTAAAAACTTAATCGGAAACGTTTTCGTACGGCGTTTTTATTTTGTAAAATAATTATATTCTCATTTTCAACATTTGTCAATTCGTTCATATAGCGACAAATCGTCGCATATCGTATTATAAGGTCGATTATCGTCGAAAACATTGGAGGAATATATGTCTAACGCTAATCTCGCGCTTATCGCTCTGTTATTTTTGTTAACCACCAACGGAAACATCTCCTCGACTCAACTGTTTTTGCTTTTAGCGCTTTTGACGACTACCGCTTGCGCGTGCAGTCAAAACGACGCTTAAACTCTTTCAACTTAAAAAAACGGCGGAATTCCGCCGTTTTTTAATTATACGATAAGTTTGAAAATTCTGTCGGTAAGTCCCGTTACGTCGTCGACTTCTAAACCTGCGATTAACGCCGCTTGGTCAAATAGTACGTTAACGATATCGTCAAACTTTTCTCTATTGCTATTTACGGTGTCCAATAGTTTGTGATATACGGGATGCTTCGCGTTGATTTCAAGCACCTTTTGAGCCTTCACGCGCGCCGTGTTTTGCGACGGCATCTTGGAAAACACTTTTTCCATCTCGATAGAAAGTTCGCCTTCGCTGGTCAAACTAACGGGGTGGTCTTTAAGACTGTTGGAAAGTTTAACTTTTACGATTTTATCTTTTAAAACTTCCTTAACGGCAGTTTCGACGTCTTTATCTATATCTACCGTTTCGCCGCAGTCGACTTCTTCGGTTTCGTAGGATTTAAACTCGAAATCTTTAAATTTACCGAGCATTTTAACGCAGAATTCGTCAACGTCTTCGGTTAAGCACAAAACGTCGTAGCCTTTTTCTAAAACCGCCTCCAACTTAGGAAGCGCTTTGCACGCTTCAACCGTCTTGCCCGCTGCGTAATAAACGGTCTTTTGACCTTCTAAAGCGTTATCGACGTACTCTTGCAAGCTTACGTATTTACCGGTTTTAGCCGATTTAAATAGCAATAAGTCGGTAAGCGCGTCGTTATTCATACCGAAACTCGAATAAATTCCGTATTTTAAGTTCAAGCCGAAGTTATCGAAGAATTCTTCGTATTTTTCTCTATCGTTTTTAAGCATAGATAAAAGTTCCGACTTAATCTTCTTTTCAAGACTGTTTTTAATCGCTTTAAGTTGTCTGTTTTGTTGAACGGTTTCCCTGGAAATATTTAAAGTTACTTCGCTATCGACTACGCCTTTTACGAAGTTAAAGTGGTCGGGCAATAAATCCGCGCATTTATCGGTAATCATTACGCCCGCAGTGTAAAGTTTTAACCCTTTTTCGTAACTTTTCGAATAATAATCGTAAGGTATAGTCTTAGGTATAAACAACAACGCCTTATAGTCGACCGCGCCTTCGGCGGAAGTATAAATGCATCTTAAAGGATCTTGCGCGTCGTAAAATTCGTCTTTATAGAATTTTTCGTACTCGCCGTCGGATAATTCGGCTTTAGTTTTGCGCCAAACCGGCGTCATAGAGTTAAGCGTTTGAACCTTTTTAACTTCTTTGGGTTGGCTATGCTTATGCTCGTGGTCGTGCTCGCAATGCTCGTCGCCACAATCGCATTCGTCGTGGTCGCAAGTTTCTTCTTCGTACTCGTAAGTGGTAACGAGCATCTTAATCGGATATCTTATATAATCGGAATATTTTTTAACGAGGTCTTTGATTTTGTATTCTTCTAAAAATTCGTTATAACTATCTTCGCCTGCGTCGTCTTTTAAGTATAAAGTAATTACGGTACCGCAACCATCTTTTTCGGCTTCGGATACTACGTAACCGTCGGCTCCTTCGGAAACCCATTTATAAGCCTTGTCGGCGCCGTAGGCTTTAGATAAAACTTCAACCTTTTTGGCAACCATAAACGCCGAATAAAAACCTACGCCGAATTGTCCGATTATATCGACGTCGGCATTTTCGCCGTTTTGAGAATTTTTAAAGTCGTAAGAACCGCTTTTTGCAATAGTACCTAAGTTATTTTCAAGTTCTTCCGCCGTCATACCGATACCGTTATCGGTGATTTTTAAAGTCCTTGCGTCTTTATCTACCGAAATATCGATAGAAAAATCGTCGCGGGTAAGCCCCGTTAAACCTTCGGTAAGACCTTTATAATACAGTTTATCGATAGCGTCGCTTGCGTTTGACAAAAGTTCCCTCAAAAATATTTCTCTATTGGTGTAAATAGAGTTAATAACGAGGTCCAACATTCTTTTTGATTCCGTTTTAAATTTTTTCATAATATATTCTCCTTTCCCGAAAAAGTCGGGGCGTCGTTTATTTACGCCATAATGATAGACCTAAAAATTAGCAATGTCAAGCGAAGAGTGCTAATTTTTTAAAATTTAAAGATTTTTTCACCAAAAATATACGAAATCGTCATATACGCTTTGAAAGTTTTCAATTTTATGGTATCATCAATAATAATAAAATTTATAAAAAAAGGCTTATTATGGGCTACGAAGTATTTTTAAAAAAGAACGAAGAAAAAGATTTTATAAACGGAAAAACTTGGATTTACGCTAACGAGGTCTATAAAATTGAAGGAAAAGACAAAAACGGTAGTTTAGCGACCGTTAGATCCTTCGACGGCAAATTTATCGGCAAAGGATATATTAACCACCTATCCAAAATTTTGGTTCGCCTTTTTATCTTCAGCGACCAATTAGACACCGAGGAATTGTTTTTATCCCGTATAAAGTACGCCGACGAAATGCGTAAAAAATATCTTAACGAGCAGTCGTACAGGGTTATTTTTTCGGAAAACGATTATTTACCCGGACTTATAGTCGATAAGTATAACGACGTGCTTTCCGTGCAGTTTTTGACGCTTGGGATGAATCTTAAAAAAGACGTAATCGTAAAATGTTTAGTCGAATATTTTAATCCGAAAGCAATCGTTGAAAGAAGCGACCAAGAAATAAGAAAAAAAGAAGGCTTAGAGCCTTTTAAAGGCGTAATTTACGGCGAAAAGATAGAAACCGTGCAAATACTTGAAAACGGGTTAAAAGTTGAAGTAAGCCTTTTAGACGGACAAAAAACGGGTTACTTTTTGGATCAAAAACTTAACCGCCTATCCGTTAGAAGATACGCGAAAGATAAAGTCTGTCTCGACTGCTTTTGTAACGCCGGCGGTTTCGCGCTTAATTTAGCGGTGGCGGGTGCGAAAAAAGTTTACGCTTTAGACGTTTCCAAACAAGCGTTAAAAGACGTAGAAAACAACGCCAAACTTAACGGTTTAACTAACGTCGAAACGGTGGAATGCGACGTTTTTGAAAAATTACGCGAATACAAACGCGACGGAAAAACTTTCGACCTTATCGTATTAGATCCACCTGCTTTTTGTAAAAGCGTTAACGAGGTTCAAAACGCGTACAAAGGTTATAAAGACGTAAATATTTTAGCGATGAAACTTTTAAAACGCGGCGGTATATTAGTTTCGTCCTCTTGCACGCATTTTATAACGCAAGCGTTATTTAGAAAAATGCTTTCCGAATCAAGCAAAAACGCGGGAAGAAAAGTAAAACTTTTAGAAGAAAGAATTCAAACCTTAGACCACCCGTCGCTACTTTCCGAAGAAGAAGCGTCTTATCTCAAATTTTTCGTTTTACAAGTCGATTAACAATTATAATACAATAAAAAACGATACGTAAAAACGCGACTGCAAAGTTTTGCAATCGCGTTTTTTCATTTATTTAACGCAATTTAATTATTTGGAAATTTCACAAATTCCCCTTGCGTATTCGTCGATAATAACTTCTCCGATTTTATCCGCAACTATTTTACCGATAGGATTTTTCACGCTTTCGATATATCCGCGTATTTTAACGTCAACGACGGAATTTTCAAAACTTAAATCGCAACCTTCGGTTTCGCAATCGATAAGTTTTAGGTTATTAGCGTAGCATAAAGGCTGCGTACCTATTATTTTACAATTTATCAAAGTCAAACCGTCGCTATACCAAGCAAGATATTCGCCTTTTACTACGGAATTTTTGACCGTAACGTTTTTGGAATGCCAAAACGCGTCTTTCGTATCTAAAACGCTATCCTCTATCGTTACGTTTTCGGCGTATTGGAAGGAATATTTTCCTTTCATATCAAGATTTTTAAACTTTGCGTTTTTAATTGTGAAAAACGGGTATTCAGATACTACTTTAACCCTTTCGAAGGTTAAATTATTAGAAAGCCAACAAAACTCGGGCGAATTAAAATAACCGTCGTAAACTTTTACGTTACTACATTCTCTTATAGCCTTTATACCGTCGCACTTTAAGTTTTTGAGCGTAATATCGTTATCGTACCACATTGGCGCGCGGCAAGTTTCGGGCATAACGCAATTTTCTATAACGCTGTTTTCATTGTGCCATAAAGGATATCTTAAAGCGAAAAAACAATCCTTTATATAAAGGTTTTTAGTTTCTTTAAGGCAAGATTCGCCGTCGGCTTTACCCTCGAAACGGCAATTATTTATAAAAGCGTCGTGCGCGCCGTATAACGCGCGTTCCTTATCGTCTACTAAATTTTCATACTTAAATTCATAATCTTTTTTCATAGACATATATGTTATCACCTTTTACGACTTTTTTCAATCTTTTTTAGCACGATTATATTGTTTTTATCCAAAAATCAAAAATAATTTCTTGCTACTAATACGGTGAAATCGATTATTCTTCGACGTAATTCGGAAGAAAAAACCGACGCTCGCCCGTGCGCGCGTAGAAAATTTCAAACTTGAATTTGGCAAAATCCCATAAATATAACGAAGTAAACCCGTGTTTTTTATACGCGTTTTCGGAAAACTCGATTAAAAAGGCTTTATCGGGACGACCGTCTTCGTCAAGCATAAAAGGCTGCATGGTAAATAGTTCGTTACCGATTTTAATCAAGCGGTAATCGTAGCCTTCGAGCTCGTAGCCAAGGTCTATCGTCGTATTGGCAAATCGGTAATCGTGAAAAGAGATTATCGCACCCACAAAAGTCAACGAGTACCTATTAAGCGTTTTATAATTTTCACTGAAGTTAATTACCCTATCGGGATAAAATACTTCACGCGTTTTTCTGTCAACGACGAAATACTCCCCGTCGTATAATCGGTATTTGCATACGTCTTCGTAAACTTTAAAGCCGATAGCGTTTAAGTGATACAACTCTTTTATAGACAGTTTATCGCCTTCGTAATTAACTAAATGCTTAGCAAAATCGTAATCGACGGGCTCAAAATCCAAATAGATATATTTCTCGTCCTCCGTATGCGGATATAGCCTTAAAACCTCGTAAAACTTTTCAAACGCCTTTTCTTTAGTGCGTATCCTTATGAAATACGAACCGCTTTTCGCGGCGAATTCAATCATACCATTAATAATGATTGTTTTTGAATAGAACTTCTTTAAACTATTTAATTTTCTACAT